>JBFYON010000034.1:0-2547 GCA_041303755.1 Micrococcales bacterium
TTATCTGCCTCATCCTCAAGTTCAATCAGACTCAATAGCCCGCTTTCTTTCCAACGAACCGATGCCGCTTGCTCCGGCCATGGTTCATCAAGTACCTGAATTGCACGACGTGAAAAGACGATTGATTCCAGCAGTGAATTAGAAGCCAAGCGGTTAGCACCGTGAGCTCCATTGCAACCGGCTTCGCCAACTGCAAAAAGGCCTTTCACAGAAGTGCGTCCCCAAGTGTCGCTGGCTATTCCACCCATCCAATAGTGAGCGGCCGGAGTAACTGGAATTGGGTTTTTGCTCCAGTCCAATCCGTAGGCGCGCGTGGTCTTGCTAATGCTTGGGAATCTTTGATTTAGAAATTCTCCACCCAAGGCCGTGGCATCAAGTAACACCGGCTGGCCGCCCTGCGAAATCATCTCTGCCTGAATACCTCTAGCAACAATGTCGCGAGGCGCGAGTTCGGCAAGCGGGTGAATCTTTTGCATGAAACGCTCGCCCTTGTTATTAATCAAGACAGCACCATCACCGCGAACAGCCTCGGAGATTAGGAATGAACCTGGCACTGCAAGAGCGGTTGGGTGAAATTGATAAAACTCAACATCGGCAAGCTCTGCACCGGCGCGAAAGGCTGCGGCAACGCCATCACCGGTGGTCACACTTGGGTTGGTGGTGTGACGATAGAGCTGACCTGCGCCACCGCTGGCAATGATTACCGCATCGGCTTCAACGAAGTGCTTCCCCGATGAGTCAAGCAACCATACTCCGATTACTGCTCCGTTTTTGATTTCAAAATCAACCACAAAGGTGTACTCGTGAATATCAGTAGCGGTTTCGCGAAGGGTCTGCACCAAAGCACGACTAATGTCTGCACCAGTGGTGTCACCGCCCGCGTGCAAAATTCGCGCGTGAGAGTGCGCGGCTTCCAAACCAAGAGCGTACTTAGCTCCCTGCTTATCAAAGTCCACACCAAAACGAATCAAGTCGTTGATGCGGTCTGGGCCTTCTTTGCATAGAACTTCAACGGCGGGTTCATAGCAATAATTTGCACCGGCAGAAATCGTGTCAGCAATATGTTCAGCAACTGAGTCTTCAGTAGTAGTTACGGCAGCGATTCCTCCCTGCGCGTAGTGAGTATTACTTTCGGCAAGGTTTGATTTGGTGACTAAGACAACTTCGCAGGTGCGGCTAGCCTCCACGGCCGCAATTAGCCCGGCGACGCCGCTTCCGATTACAACTAGTTTTTTCATTAGAGTGGCTTCGCTGCCAACATGCGCTCCAGTGCGATCGCTGCGGTTTTGCTCACCTTTTCATCTACTTTGATTTGATTCACTACTTCTCCAGCCACCAGACGCTCAAGCACCCAGGCAAGGTATCCAGGGTGAATGCGATACATGGTTGAACACGGACAAACAACAGGATCTAAGCAAAAGATATTGTGTTGCGGGTGCTGTGCGGCCAATCTCTGCACCATGTTTACTTCGGTGCCAATTGCAAACGTTGTTGGCTCGGTGGCTCCGGTCACTGCCTTGCGAATGTAATCGGTAGAGCCGTACTCGTCGGCTGCATCAACCACTTCCATTGGGCATTCTGGGTGCACAATCACGCGAACATCAGCAAATTCTGCTCGGGCTTTCTCAATCTGGCCAACGTTGAAGCGCTTGTGCACAGAGCAAAAGCCATTCCACAAAATAACTTTTGAATCCATCAGAGCTTCTGCTGAATTACCGCCCAGAGCTTTGCGGCCATGCCACAGCGGCATCTGCTCTAGCGAAACTCCCATGGCCTTTGCTGTGTTTCGACCAAGGTGCTGGTCAGGAAAGAACAGCACGCGCTGTCCTCTCTCGAATGCCCACTTCAATACAATCTCGGCATTCGATGATGTGCAGACAATCCCGCCGTTCTCACCGCAGAAACCCTTGAGCGCAGCTGAAGAGTTCATGTAGGTGACCGGAATGATGGGCATGCGGCCGTCGGCATCTGGCTGATCGCCAAACAGTTCAGTCAACTCTTCCCAGCACTGAGTTACCGAATCAATATCGGCCATATCAGCCATTGAGCAACCGGCGGCAAGATTAGGCAGGATTACGGCCTGATCCTCAGATGACAAAATGTCGGCGGTCTCAGCCATGAAATGCACACCGCAAAAAACTATGGCTTCTGCTTCAGGGTGAGCTTTCGCAGCATTTGCCAATTGAAAAGAGTCGCCGAGGTAATCAGCGTGCTGAACAATTTCTTCGCGCTGATAAAAGTGACCCAAAATTACAACCTTGCTGCCAAGAGTTTCTTTAGCCGCGCGGATTCGCGCGTGCAGCTCTTCATCGGTTGCGGTTTTATATTCATCAGGCAGCACGCCTTGCTTTGGCGAATTAGTTGGAATCACATCTTCACTTGAAGCACCGGGGCCATAGGCCACCGGTCCGCCATCAAATTCCCAGGGGCCTTTGGCTAATGAGGAGCTACAGGTTGAGTCTTTTGACTGACCTTTCACAATTAGCTGAATGCGTTCGTTGACCGATGCTGTGGTCATTTCTTTTTCTCCTGTTTGGTGTTACTTGA
>JBFYON010000035.1:0-44324 GCA_041303755.1 Micrococcales bacterium
AGCAAAATGTTTTCAACATCTTCACCTACGTAGCCAGCCTCAGTCAAAGCAGTTGCATCTGCAACAGCAAAAGGAACATTTAGGCGCTTTGCCAGGGTCTGGGCTAGGTAAGTTTTACCGCAACCGGTTGGACCCATCATTAAAATGTTTGACTTCGCGATTTCAATTGAATCGTGATCTTTCCCAGCAGCAGTTAATGTGCCGCGAGAGCGAAGTCGCTTGTAGTGGTTATAAACGGCAACCGATAGAGCCTTCTTAGCCTGGTCTTGGCCAATCACGTATTCGTCGAGGAAGCCTTTAATTTCACGAGGCTTAGGCAGGTCAATGTCTTCCACCGTCTTGGTGGCTTCACCAAGCTCCTCTTCAATGATCTCGTTGCAAAGTTCGATGCACTCGTCGCAAATGTAGACGCCCGGTCCGGCAATTAGCTTGCGGACCTGCTTCTGGCTCTTTCCGCAGAAAGAGCACTTAAGTAGGTCACCTGATTCGCCGAGCTTAGTCATGTAAAAACCTTATGCTCAGAATGCAAAAAAGCGGATGAGCCTCGCCCATCCGCTTTTGCAAGCCTTTTTGTTTGTCTTTACTGTGCGTTCTTGCGCGAGGTCAAAACCTGGTCAATTAGGCCATAATCCAGAGCCTCCGCCGCTGTAAGAATCTTGTCTCTGTCAATGTCCTTGTTTACTTCTTCAACGGTGCGCTTGGTGTGCTTAGACAAGGTTGACTCCAACCATTCGCGAAGACGCATGATTTCTTTAGCCTGAATCTCAATGTCTGAAGCCTGACCACGGCCTGAATCACCTGATGAAGGCTGGTGAATCAGAACACGGGCGTTTGGCAATGCCAAACGCTTACCTGGGGCTCCCGCCGCCAATAGAACTGCTGCAGCGGAAGCCGCCTGCCCAAGACAAACAGTTTGAATCTGCGGACGGATGTACTGCATGGTGTCGTAAATTGCGGTCATGGCGGTGAATGATCCGCCTGGAGAGTTGATATACATAGTGATGTCGCGGTCTGGGTCCTGAGACTCAAGAACCAACAACTGCGCCATAACGTCATCTGCAGATGCGTCATCAACCTGCACACCTAGAAAAACAATGCGGTCCTCGAACAGCTTGTTATAAGGGTCTTGACGCTTGAAGCCATAAGAGGTTCTCTCTTCAAAAGTCGGCAGAATGTAGCGGGATTCAGGGCTCTGAAATACGTTTGGCGTTGAGTTTGAGAAGTTCATCGGTGTTGGCCCCTTAATTCTTTCCAACGCCGGTGGCGCTAGCTGCGTACTTCTGGATGTGGTCAATAAATCCGTATTCAAGGGCCTCTTCGGCGCTGAACCAACGGTCACGGTCACCGTCGGCCATGATCTGGTCAACGGTCTTTCCCGTTTGCTCTGCAGTAATTGCAGCAAGCTGGCGCTTCATTGACATGATTAGTTCCGCCTGAGTCTGAATGTCTGAAGCAGTTCCACCAAAACCACCGTGTGGCTGGTGCAGTAGCACTCGGGTATTTGGGGTGGCGTAACGCTTGCCCTTTGTACCTGAAGACAGCAAGAACTGACCCATAGATGCGCACATACCAATGCCAACAGTGACGATGTCATTTGGCACGTACTGCATGGTGTCGTAAATTGCCATACCAGCGGTGATTGAACCACCTGGAGAATTTATATAAAGGTAAATGTCTTTTTGAGAGTCCTCGGCTGCCAACAGCAGAATCTTGGCGCAAATTTCGTTTGCCATGTCATCTCTGACTTCAGTTCCCAGCCAGATAATTCGATCCTTTAGCAGGCGGTCGAACGTGCTACTTGGGCCTTTTGGTTGATCAGCCATCGAAGTACTCCTATTTCTTGTGGTTGCCTGTCAAAGATAACCTCCAAGGACACAAAAACGATGGCGTGTTCGCCCGTGGCTAAAGCGAAAACCCCGCCAATTGACGGGGTTTTCATAAATTTTGATTCGATTAGTCGTGGTCGTGACCAGCGTGGTCATCCGCAACCGAACCTGCATCTAGCTTGGTGAATTCGCTAAGGTCTACTTTCTTGCCCTTAGAGTCAGATACTTCAGCCGCTCCAACAACAATCGATAGAGCTTTGCGGCGAGATACCTCAGCCACAAACATCGGCACCTGGCCCTGTTCGCTGACAATCTTGATGAATTCGTTTGGAGCCATTCCATACTGCTGTGAGCTCTGAACTAGATACTGAATTAGTTCTTGCTCGTCAACCTTGATTTCTTCTTTTTCTGCAATCGCATCAAGAAGCATCTGCACCTTGAATGATCGAGTGCTCTGCTCTAGAACCTCGGCACGGTGCTTGTCGTCTTCTAGGCGCCCCTCACCTTCCAAGTGACGATTAACGTCAGCATTCACGATTTCTTCAGATACCGGAACAGTGATCAGTTCAAGCAACTGATCGGTCAATAGATCGCGAGCCTGAACCCCTTGGCCATAGCCTTTAGATTTCTCAATCTGCTTCTCTAGGTCATCCTTCAATTCCTTGATGGTGTCGAACTCAGATGCAAGTTGGGCAAATTTATCGTCGGCAGCTGGTAGTTCGCGCTCTTTTACGGCTGTTAGCTTGACCGAAATTTCGGCCTCTTGTCCAGCTTTTTCGCCGCCAACAAGCTTTGACTTGAAAGTAGTTTCTTCGCCTGCAGTTAGAGTGTCCAAAGCTTCATCGATACCGTCTAGAAGATTTCCAGATCCAATCTCATAAGAGATGTTTTCTGCAGAGTCGATGGTTTTTCCATCTAGAACCGCTGTTAGGTCGATAGTTGTGAAATCACCCTTCTTGGCTGGGCGATCGACTGACTTCAAGCTTCCAAAACGTGAGCGAAGTGCGTCAAGCTCTGCCTCTAGCTCTTTTGCGTCGACCTTTACATCATCAACTTTTACCTTTAGTCCTTTGTATTCCTTAAGGGAAATCTCTGGACGTACCTCTACTTCAATTTCAACAATCAAATTTCCAGCAAAGGTCTTTTCGTCAGGGCTCTGCTTTACATCTGCAGCTGGCTGGCCTAGTGGGCGAAGTTTTGATTCCTCTAGCGCCTCGCGGTAAATGGTGTCTAGCCCATCATTGATGGCGTGAGCCAAAATTGCCGGGCGACCAACGCGCTGATCCAGAATTGCGGAAGGAATTTTTCCCTTGCGGAATCCAGGAATATTTACAGTCTCTGCAATGTGCTCGTAAGCATGATCAATGCTTGGGCGAAACTCTTCTGGAGTTACCTCGATGGTCAGCTTTGCGCGAGTTGGCTTAATACGTTCTACTGCAGTTTTCAAGGGCTCTTCCTCTGAAAAGGGCCCGCCTCCCCCAAGGAAGACGAGCCAGTTTTATTTCACAAATTGGTCGGGGTGACAGGACTCGAACCTGCGATATCCTGCTCCCAAAGCAGGCGCGCTAGCCACTACGCTACACCCCGGTTGTTTGAACAACCTCGGTAATTCTATCCCATAGAATGGAGGGGTTGAGTCGGTTTTTTAGAAAAATCAGACCAATACCCGCGGGCGTAGCTCAATGGTAGAGCCTCAGTCTTCCAAACTGATGGTGCGGGTTCGATTCCCGTCGCCCGCTCCAATAATCAAAATTAGCTCTGGCATTCAACACACCAGTAGAGCTTTCTCGTGGCCATAATCTCAATTGAGATATTCGTACCGCAGATGCGACACGGCAATCCCTCCCGCTTGTAGACAAAATTGCGTTCTGACTTAGTTGGTTTTTTCTTTCTCAATTCATCCCTGGTAATCATGAAACCCGTTGCCACGCCGACCTTCATTAGGTCAACTGCATCCGACCAAATTTCACCTAACTGCTCCGAGGAGAGTGAACTGCCCGGGCGATGCGGACTGATTCCCGCTCTAAATAAAATCTCCGCACGATACACATTCCCAATACCGCTGATAACTTCTTGATTCATAAGAAGCAAACCGATTGGGGTCTTTGTGCGTTGCACTCTCTCGATAAATCGGTCTGATTCTTTGTTTTTTGGGTTTGGATTCAATGGATCGGGCCCAAGGCGTTTCTCAATTGCTTTTACAGATTCCTTAGCTATCACTTCGCACACGGTTGGCCCCCGAAGGTCCGCAAAGTGGTCTGCACCAATAAACCTGGCCCTCACCTGACCAAAAGGCTCAGGAAGGCTTTCTTCATAGGCCTGAAAATTCCACTTCCCGTAAATACCCAAATGAATTCTGACCGTGAGGTCATTGGTGAAATCAAGAAATAGCTGCTTGCCAATGGCTCGAGCTAATTTGAGTTCGACTCCGGACACAAGTTTGGCTTCCGTCGCGAATCTTCCCTGAGGGGAAACAATCTGCAGCTTTTGACCTTTGAAAAGTCGATTGAAATCATTAGCCGTTCTCTGAACGGTATGGCCCTCAGGCACTATTAAGCAATCTCACCGGTCTGCTCGAATGAACCAATTTTTCCGATTCGTCGCACATGACGTTCGTCATTGCTAAATGGCTCGGCAAGAAAAAGCTCAATCAAATTCAAAACTTCTTGCTGGGAATGCTGTCTGGCCCCCACTGCAATCACATTTGCGTCATTGTGCTCGCGAGCCAGCTTTGCCGTAGCTTCATTCCATGCCAGTGCCGCTCGAATGCCCTTAACTTTATTTGCCGCGATTTGCTCACCGTTGCCCGAACCGCCTAAGACAATACCCAATGCCTGGACTCCCGCTTCTTGATCCGCTACGACTGCCATCGCTGCATTTATGCAAAAACCTGGGTAGTCATCTAGCGGGTCATAGGAGCTTGGGCCATGATCAAAAACCTCGTGTCCTTGCTTGGTCAATTCTCGGATTAGAAAATGACTCAGCTCAAGGCCTGCGTGATCGGTGGCTATATGTATGCGCATAACTAAAGTTTATGACTTCTTTTTGGCTCGAGCTTTTTCGAAACTGCTTCTGAAGTATCTGAGTGCTATTGAAGCCGCAATTGAAGTAATCAAAACGTAAGTGATGGTTAGGGCCTGCAGTTGACCACCAAAGGCAGTGCCCGCAGCCAGGCCTGCTATAACAATCGAGAACTCTCCCCTAGGAATAAGGAACGCTCCCGCACGTTTCCAGGCGTTGCCATCAGACATATCTCTAGCAATATTCCATCCCACAAACATTTTTCCTGCCACGCCAAGAACTGCAAGAAATATTGCAAGCGGAAGAACGGAAATCATTTCAGAAGGGGCAACGCTAAGGCCAAAGAAAAGAAAAAATATGGCGGCAAAAAGATCCCTAAGCGGTGCCAATCTGAGCCTGACGGCAAAAGCAACTTCACCAGTTAGCGCCAGCCCTACCAAGAACGCGGCAACGGCTGAAGAGAAACCAATCAGTTCTGCAGATCCTGCTGCAAATAGGGCGGCTCCAAAAACGGTTAGCAACAACCCACCCTGAGCTTGAGTGTTCAGAACCTTGCCAAGAGCGTTCTCACCTTTGAAAGCCAACAAGAGGGCAAGTCCGGTTACCAAAATAGCGACTGCAACCGAAAGGAAACCAGCAATCGCACCTGAACCCGCGACCAGGGTGGTTAGCAATGGAAGATAGGGTGCGAGCATTAGGTCTTCAATAACTAAGACGGTAGTAACTCTGCGAGAAACCTCAGACCTTTGCCAGCCCGTCTCTTTCATCATTTGAGACGCGATACCGGAGGAGCTTACATATGTGATACCTCCCAGAACGATTGCACCCAGAACTCCCCAGCCCAGCAGAAAGCCAATAATTGCTCCGGGAATTGCGTTTACGGCAAAGTCAATGGCGCCCACTGATTTGCGCTCCAGAAACCCTGAAGCCAGGTCTGGCCCTGAGTGCTCAAGGCCCAGCATAAGAAGGAGCAAAATTGCACCTAATTGGGCGCCGGTATTGAGAAAGGATTCACTCAGGTCTAGTGGGAAAAGCCCGCCCTTACCCAGCGCGAGACCAATAAGAAGGTAAAACGGGACAACTGAAACCTTGATTCGAACTGCTACAAAAGCCGCAACGCCTAAAACCAGCAAGAGGGCGCCGATTTCTGCCAGCGCAAGACTTTGGGTGACTGTTGCTGTAGTTGCTGTATTCCAATTACCCATATCACGATTATCCCCCACTTTTACAGGGATTAGGCTAGCGATGACCAACCATTGATAAATCGGAGAACTCATGCCTGGAGAAAACCTAACCAGAATCGAAGCCAAAGAAAGAGCTGGAAAAGTAAGCGATCTTCGCTACGAAGTATTGCTTGACCTAACCTCCGACGAAAAGACTTTCCTTTCCAAAACACGCGTCTTCTTTAGTTCACCAACCTCAGGTGCCGATACCTTCATTGATGCAATAACCAACTCAGTTCAGAAAGTTGTTTTCAACGGTGTGGAGCTAGACGTGGCTAAGGTTTCCGACGGCGTACGCATTCAACTGGAAAATCTTGCAGCAACTAATGAGCTTTTGATTGAATCAACTGCTAACTACATGAACACTGGTGAAGGCCTGCACCGATTTGTTGACCCAGTTGATAATGAGGTCTATCTCTACAGCCAATTTGAGGTCCCGGACTCTAGAAGAGTCTTTGCTGTTTTCGAGCAACCTGACCTTAAAGCCACGTTCAAGTTTTCGATTATTGCGCCTTCGTACTGGAAGGTTGTCTCAAACCAGCCAAGCCCGGAACCAAGCCCGATGGATGACAAAAAATCTATATGGGAATTTGCGCCAACCCCAATTATTTCCAGCTACATAACCGCGCTGATTGCCGGGCCTTATGTGGAGACTCGTAGCGAACTAACTAGCTCAAATGGAAAAGTCATTCCGCTTGGTGTGTTTAGTCGAGCATCTCTATCGGAGTTTATGGATGCCGACTATGTCTTTGAAAAGACGAGACAAGGGTTTGAGTTTTTCGAGAAAGCCTTCGACCAGCCTTATCCGTTCGAGAAGTATGACCAACTATTTGTACCCGAATTCAATGCTGGAGCAATGGAAAACGCGGGAGCCGTAACTTTCACCGAGAGCTATGTATTTAGATCAAAAGTCACCGATGCAATTAAAGAGCGCCGAGTCGTAACGATTTTGCACGAACTTGCTCACATGTGGTTTGGCGATCTAGTTACCATGAAGTGGTGGAACGACCTTTGGCTTAACGAATCATTTGCCGAATATGCATCAACACTTGCAACTGCTGAGGCTACAGAGTGGCACGGTGCCTGGACTACTTTTACCGCCCTCGAAAAATCTTGGGCATATCGTCAAGATCAACTGCCTTCTA
Organism: Micrococcales bacterium; assembly: GCA_041303755.1. Taxonomy (GTDB): domain Bacteria; phylum Actinomycetota; class Actinomycetes; order Actinomycetales; family Microbacteriaceae; genus Rhodoluna. Next base: position 7,216 of record JBFYON010000035.1, read on the forward strand.
CTCACCCAATAGTTGCAGAGATCAACGATCTCGAAGACGTACTAGTTAATTTTGACGGAATCACATATGCAAAGGGTGCTTCAGTTCTAAAGCAATTAGTTGCCTGGGTAGGTCAAGAACAGTTCCTTGCAGGAGTGGCTAGTTACTTTAAGAAGCACGCCTACAAGAACACGGAACTAAATGACCTGCTGGTTGAACTTGAGGCTACCTCGGGTCGCGAACTACGTAGTTGGTCAAAACTTTGGCTTGAGACTGCAGGAGTCAACACTTTGCGACCAGAAATAGAAACAGACTCGGCTGGTCTCATAACCAAATTTGCAGTAGCTCAAACAGCCATCGCCGAATATCCGACCTTGCGACCTCACCGCATGGCAATTGGTTTCTACAACACTGTGGATTCAAAGCTCAAGCGAGTCCACCGTATCGAGACAGATATTGATGGCGCGCTCACAGATATCCCTGAACTTGTAGGGCTGCAACGACCAGAACTAATTTTGTTAAACGATGATGATCTTGCTTACGCAAAGATTCGTCTAGATGAAAAGTCATGGAATACCGCGTTAGATGGGCTCTCAAAGTTTGATGACTCACTAGCGCGTACCTTGATTTGGGGTGCTGCCTGGGACTCAACCCGTGACGCAGAAGCTAAGCCTCGTGACTTTGTGAAGTTGGTGCTAAACAACATTGCTTCGGAGACAGAGTCAACAACCATGCTGACCTTACTTCGCCAACTTGTGACCACATCAAACTTCTACGTTTCGCCGGCAAATCGCGAAAGCGTCACAGCAGAAATTGGCACAGCTCTTCTTGATCTGGCAAACAAAGCTACTGCAGGCTCAGATGCTCAACTGCAATTCGTGAAGTTCTTTGCAGTTTTCGCAAACACTCCTGAGCTGCTCGATGAATTACATCAATTGCTAAATGGCAATAAGAAACTCCCTGGATTAGAAATTGATGCCGATTTGAGCTGGGAATTGCTGACCGGATTGGTAGTAGGCGGTCGTGCCGGAACAGCCGAGATTGATGCGGCATTAGCCAAAGACAACACCTCAAATGGACAAAAGGCTGCAGCTGGGGCGCGGGCGGCTATACCAACCCAAGCCGCAAAGCAAGCAGCCTGGAACACGCTGACCAATACACACGACTTATCAAATACGTTGGTCGATGCGGCGAGCTTAGGTTTTGTTCGCGTGCCAGATCCGGAATTACTGAGCCCTTATGTCGACCAGTATTTTGAAAATGCAGTGCGCATTTGGAATGAAAACACTTTCAAGATTGCGGAGTACCTTCTTGAAAACCTCTACCCGTTGCCGCTTGCTAGTGATTCACTAGCAGCCAAGACTCGCTCGTGGATCGACAACTCAGAAATTAAAGAAATACCGGCACTCCGCCGCATTCTTGTTGAGGCACTTTCAAATGTAGAACGATCACTCAGCGCTCAACAAAAAGATCAACAGTAAAGGTAAGGGTTGAACGTGGATTCATTTGAAGTGTTTCTGGAATGGCTAAGGGTTGCCTGGCAGGATTGGTCAACACTGATTCGGATTGCGTTGATATTGATTGGAGCATTTGCCCTACGGGCATTGCTCTTGATTTCAGTTAGGCGGGTCGTAAAGGGAATCTCTACAGGCGCAAAGAAGTCAATCGGCGCGGTAGTAAGCCCAGAGCGCCTAATTCTCAGAGCCAAGACCCTGGGATCTGTTTTGAGCAATTTCATAACCTGGAGCATCTTCGTTATTGCCGGCACGATGCTGCTAAGTGAATTAGGGGTTGCTGTTGGAGCCTTGATTGCCGGAGCGGGAATCTTAGGCGCGGCTTTAGGTTTTGGAGCACAAAACATTGTGCGTGATTTGCTTTCAGGATTGTTTATCGTTTTCGAAGATCAATATGGAATTGGTGACTCGGTAGATTTGGGTGAAGCAAGCGGAGTCGTTGAAAATGTTGGTCTTCGCATCACTCAACTTAGGGACGCCAAAGGCACGCTTTGGTATGTTCGCAACGGAGAGATTTTGCGAGTTGGAAATTCATCACACAAAAATCGTTCCGCTGTAAAAACCACTAAGAAAGCCAAAAGATAAATTGTCTAACGGTTTTGAAGATGCAGCCCGTGTGGAAACCGTTCGCATTAGAGGACTCGACGGAAACCCCACTGGTGGAAATTTTTATGAACTGGTGGGCGGGAAAGCAACCTTTGCCAAAATAGCCAGCAAATTTTATGAGGGCGTCGCTGAAGACGAAGTTCTTCGACCAATGTACCCGGAAGAAGATTTAGCTCCCGCTCAGGAGAGACTGCAGTTGTTTCTGGAGCAGTATTGGGGCGGCCCAAGCGAATATCAGGAATTACGCGGTCACCCACGTCTTCGTATGAGACACATGCCATTTAAGATCAACCCGATTGCAAGAGAACATTGGCTAGCTCATATGAAAGCAGCCGTGGAATCAGTTAACTTGAGCCCACTGCACGAGGCTGAACTGTGGGCCTACCTAGAACGAGCTGCGACTGCAATGCTCAATTCATTTGAAGATTAAAACTTAGTTGCCGCTTTAGCAAGAACGTGACCGTGGTCGCTGCTCAATCTAATCCAGCCCTCAGCTTGATATAGACCAACCTCCTCGTTCTGAGTTAAGAACCCAAGACCAGCCGCAACAAAAGCTGCGCCAGTTGGAACACGGCTCTCTAGGTCAATTCCTCTACCCCAGATTTCGCCCCGAATTCGAGCAGCGATTGGTCCGCCCACAGATTCAGGCAGTGAAGAAGCGACCTCGGCTATTCCATCTCTTGCAATTTGAGTGAGTCTAGATTCATTGACTGTCCCGATTGCTTCCCAGCCCTGACGCGGCGGTGATATTCCCGCCCACGGGGCTCGCTGAACCTCAACGAGTTGTATCTTGAAATCTTTTGGGCTGTCGTCTGCTAGCAAATGAGCCAGTCTCTCTTGCACCGCAGCAATTGGAACCAATACGTCGACTTCAGCAGCTTCCGTTAGCTCGCAGGTCCTGAGGCCCAAAACGGTTGGGCCCTTGTCCATTAGGTTTCCTGAATAGATTGGAGCTACGTAGGCTGCTAGCACATCACCAAAGGCGCGAAGCCTAACTAGGCCATCCGGATCCAGGCGCTTTGCTCTGAGTAGGTAGGCCTGAAGATCTTCTGCAGTCTGGCGATCGGCCAGCGAAAACGGGTTAATCATGTCTTGTCTAAACTAGCCTGAGAAAGGCAAAGTTGCCCCAAAGAATCGAGTAAATCTTGAATCCAAAGATTCCTAATGACCCGCTAGCCGAGATGATTAGCACCCTTGACCTTAAGTCAATCGCGCGAGGTGCATCAAAGGAAGACCTATTCGAAGGCCAAAGCCAATGGATGCCCCACGGTCGTGTGTTTGGCGGACAAGTTTTAGCACAGAGTTTGGTTGCTGCAACTCGAACAATTGATGACCGACCGGTGCACTCTATGCACGGCTACTTTCTTAGGCCAGGCAATATTGAGTTGCCGGTGACGTACTCAGTTGATCGTCTTCGAGACGGTCGCTCGTTTAGCACCAGAAGAGTGCAAGCATTTCAGAACAATGAACCAATCTTTTCGATGATTGCTTCGTTCCAACAAATTGACCCAGGCTTGGAACATCAGGATGATTTTCCAAACGATATTCCCGACCCTGAATCACTGCCCAGTGCTGCAGATTTGATGGGCGACAACCCACATCCAGTGGCACAGTATTGGTCTAAGGCTCGCCCATTCGACATGCGCCATGTGCCATCATCGATTTACTTTAAAGTCGAGGGTGAGCCGGTTGCCCACCAAGCGGTTTGGATAAAGTCACTCGGTAGCCTTCCAGATTCTCAGGCATTACACACCGCGGCACTCGCTTATGCCAGCGATTACTCCATTCTCGAGAGTATTTATCGACGTCACGGCATAGCTTGGTCGCACCCGGGGCTAAAGTCGGCCAGCCTAGATCACGCCATGTGGTTTCACAGGCCGGCCCGAGTTGATCAATGGATGCTTTACGTTCAGGAATCACCAAGCGCCCAAGGTGGTCGAGGATTAGCTCTTGGCAAAATATTTAGCAGTCGTGGTGAATTATTGGCGACTGTTGCCCAAGAAGGCATGGTACGTGTTCCAGAAATGGCAGGATAGAAAAATGATTAATCGCGAAAAGCTTGCAAAATTAAACTCCAGGGAACAGCAAATATTTTTAGAACGCAACCCAAAATCTAAAGCGGCATTCGAAAACGCCGACCATTTATTTGGCAAAGTACCAATGACCTGGATGAACAAAAAATCTGGTGGCTTTCCTATTTACCTAGACCGTGCCGTTGGCAACCGAATCTGGGACATAGACGGCAACGAGTACATTGATTTCGCTTTAGGAGACACCGGCGCAATGGCTGGACACTCCGCCCCAGAAGTTGTAGACGCCATAGTTCATCGAGTTAAGGATCTTGGTGGATTGACCACCATGTTGCCAACTCAAGACGCCGAATGGGTTGCCAAGAACCTAACTCAGAGGTTTGGTATGGCCAAGTGGAGTTTTGCTTTGACCGCCACTGACGCAAACCGCTGGGCAATTAGATTGGTGCGCGCAATTACCGGTAAACCAAAGATTCTTTTTAACGCCTACTGCTACCACGGCTCAGTTGATGAGGCCCTCATTGTTGTTGGCCCTGATGGTGAAGGCATGAGCCGTCCGGGAAACGTGGGCTCGCCGGTAGATGTTACACACACGTCGCGTGTGGCTGAATTCAACGATCTTGAAGGTCTAGAGCGTCAACTTAAGAATGGTGACGTAGCTGCAGTGCTCATGGAGCCTGCACTAACAAACATAGGAATTGTTCTTCCAGAGCCTGGATATCTTGAGGGCGTTAGGGAGCTCACCAGAAAATACGACGCCCTATTGATCATTGATGAGACTCACACTTTCTCTGCTGGCTACGGCGGCATGACCAAGCGTGATGCACTAGAACCAGACGTGTTCATCATTGGCAAAGCGATTGCCGGAGGAATACCTACCGGAACTTACGGCTTGAGCACCCACCTCGCTGAAAAGATTTTGAGCCGCACTGACCTTGACCTAGTCGACATGGGTGGCGTTGGTGGAACTCTTGCAGGTAATCCGCTTCAAGTTGCGGCTATGCGAGCCACTTTAGAGAAAGTACTGACTGAAGATAACTTCAAGTACATGATCGACTTGGCAACGGTATTCACAGATGGCGTTAATGAGCTATTTGACAGATACAACCTGCCATGGTCTATTAACCAACTTGGTGCTCGTGCGGAGTACCGCTTTGCTAAGCCTTATCCAAAAACCGGAACCGATGCGTTCCACGCTGCAGATGCAGAACTTGAAGATTATCTTCACGTTTACCTAGCGAACCGCGGAATCATGTTGACTCCATTTCACAACATGGCTCTGATGTGCCCAACCACAACGCTCGCTGATGTTGAGAGACACAACGAGGTTTTTGAAGAGGCCATTAAAGAACTAGTCGCGAGTTAATCTGCGATAAGTCGAGCGATGCGGTTTTGCAGCATCTGGACCTAGTCGAGCAATCTTGTTTTCTTCATAAGCCTGGAAGTTACCCTCGAACCAATACCAGTTGTCTGGGTTGTCGTCGCTGCCTTCGTACGCCAAAATGTGTGAGGCAACTCGGTCCAAGAACCAACGATCGTGTGTAATAACTACAGCGCATCCGGGGAACTCAAGAAGTGCGTTCTCTAGTGAACCAAGAGTTTCAACATCAAGGTCATTTGTTGGCTCATCAAGAAGCAACAGGTTGCCACCTTCTTTGAGGGTCAGGGCCAAGTTCAAGCGGTTTCGCTCACCACCAGAAAGAATGCCGGCTGGCTTTTGCTGATCAGGGCCTTTGAAACCGAATGCTGCCACGTAGGCGCGCGAAGGCATTTCTTGATTTCCGACCTGAATGAAATCAAGTCCACCAGACACTACTTCCCAAAGTGATTTATCGGGGTCGATGCCGCCACGGGACTGGTCAACATATGAAATCTTTACAGTTTCACCAATTTTTAGTTCACCGCCATCAAGCTTCTCCAAACCAACAATGGTTTTGAAAAGTGTTGACTTACCTACACCGTTTGGACCAATCACGCCCACGATTCCGTTGCGCGGAAGACTAAATGACAAATCGCTAATCAATGATCGGCCATCAAAACCTTTTTGGATGTTCTTCGCCTCAATGACAATGTCACCTAAGCGAGGGCCCATTGGAATTTGAATTTCTTCAAAATCCAATTTTCTGGTGCGATCAGCCTCGGCGGCCATTTCTTCGTATCGCGCAAGACGAGCCTTTGATTTTGTTTGGCGCGCCTTTGAAGATGAGCGAACCCAATCAAGTTCTTCGCTCAAACGCTTTGCAAGCTTGGCGTCTTTCTTTCCGGCAACCTCAAGACGCTCGCGCTTCTTTTCTAGGTAGGTTGAGTAGTTTCCCTCATACGGATATGCACGTCCGCGGTCTAGTTCAAGAATCCATTCGGCAACATTGTCTAGGAAATATCTATCGTGAGTGACCGCAAGAACAGCGCCAGGATACTTAGCCAAGTGCTGCTCTAGCCAAAGCACAGACTCCGCGTCAAGGTGGTTGGTTGGTTCATCGAGTAGCAGTAGGTCTGGCTTCTCGAGCAAAAGCTTGCAGAGTGCAACGCGACGACGCTCTCCACCAGACAAAGATGTAACTGGAGAATCACTTGGTGGGCAACGAAGAGCATCCATAGCCTGCTCTAGTTGTGAATCTAAATCCCAGGCATCAAGGTGATCAATTTGCTCTTGAAGCGTTCCCATTTCAGCGAGCAGGGCATCAAAATCTGCATCCGGTTCAGACATGAGAGCTGAAATCTCATTGAAGCGATCTAGTTTTGCCTTGGTTTCTTTAACAGCAAGTTCAACGTTCCCCAGGACGGTCAATGACTCGTCTAGTGGTGGCTCCTGCATCAAGATTCCAACAGTGAACTCTGGCCCTAGCCTTGCTTCTCCATTTGATGGAGAATCTAAGCCAGCCATGATCTTTAGAACGGTTGATTTACCTGCACCATTTGGACCAACGACACCAATCTTGGCGCCTGGGATGAATGCCAAAGTAACGTCATCAAGAATGACCTTGTCGCCGTGCGCCTTGCGCGCCTTGATCATCTGATAGATGAATTCAGCCATGAAAATAAACCACTTTCGGAATCTGAAGCACCAGCCTCGAAAGCGTGAGAATGGCACCCTCAGACACTTGGCTTGCTATAGGTAAAGTTTACCCGACCATATTGACCCCGCTGGGGCCTCGAAATACAAGTAGGCGTCTGAGAGTGCCGGACTTCCCCGTGAAGAGAACGTCCACTGGGTTGCTCAAGTGCTTATGAGGGGGGCACGAAACAACCCAGCAGCTTTACTTCTTTTTAGCGCCTACCAATTCAGAATCAGGCTGTATTTCCTCATTCTCTTGATCAGCAGGATCCTGCTCGCGTACCAAGACTGTGCGAGTAAAAACGGCGCTGCCCCAAGTTAGGTCGTGGCCGAGTGAATCTGCTTCAACCTCAACGGATGTTCCAGCGCGCTCACCGTTGTCCCAATCGCGGACACGAAGTTTTCCGGCTACTACCAGCCGGTCACCTTTGTTGATAGAACCAGCGGAATTGATGGCCAGTTGCCTGAAGGCAGTGACGGTAAACCAGTTCGTTTCTCCATCAATCCATTTGTTTTGGTTGCGGTCGAATCTTCGCTGAGAAGAGGCCAATCTAAATGAGGTTATTGGCAAGCCATCTTGGGTAACTAGGTGACGAGGAGTTGTGGCCACTAAACCGGTGACCGAAAGTGTTTCTGACAATTGATGCCTTTCTCGAAACGTGAAGCCACGGAATGTGGTCTGAATCGAGTTTGCTACTCAAGGCAAAAAATAAATCTAATGCTAGAAAAACTGTGGATAACTAGTTCAGTACGAAATCACTAAAGGCTTTGCGAGCCTTAGCCATTTTTGGCGAAACCACAGCGTTGCAGTAACCCTGGTTTGGGTTTTTCGCGAAGAAGTCTTGGTGGTATTCCTCACCCATCCAGAAAGTTGTGGCCGGGGTGAGTTCAGTTACCACTCCACTACCCCAAATTTCTTTGGCGCGTTCAATCGCATTGGCAAATAGTTCTTTTTGGGACTCGTCTTTAAAGAACATCGCAGACCGATACTGGGTACCGATGTCGTTACCTTGCCTGTTGAGTTGAGTTGGGTCATGAAGCGTGAAGAAAATATCCAGAATCACGTCAGCTGAAATGATTTGCTCGTCGAAAATAACCTCTGCCACTTCGGCGTGCCCAGTTGAGCCGCTGCAGACTTCTTCATACCCGGGGTTATCGGTGTTTCCACCCATGTAGCCCACGACCACATCTGAAATTCCCTTGAATTGCATGTAGGTACTGTCGAGACACCAAAAGCAGCCACCGGCTAACGTAAAACTCATCATTCCTCTAGCCTAGGCTGGTCATAGCCAACCGTAGGACTTTGGCACATGATTAGAAATGAGTTGCGCAGTGAAAGCAAAGAATCCCCTTCTTGGCATCTTGCTGTCTTTTGCCGCCGCGCTGCTTTTTGGACTAAATGCCAGCACATCAAAAATTGTGATGTCTACCGGTGTGACTCCAGAGCAAATTGTTTTGTTCAGATCATTCGCCACTGCTCTAATTGCGGGCGTCATAATTCTGTTCACCAACCCAAGCGCATTTAGGGTGAAACCAGCCGAATGGAAGTTTCTAATTGCATTTGGAGTAATTGGAGTAGCTCTTATGCAGTGGGCCTATTCAAATGCGGTGAAGTCTCTTCCAGTAGGTATCGCGCTGCTGATTGAATACACGGCCATCATTATCGTTCCAGTGGCTGCACTCGTTTTATTCGGAGAAAAGCCGCGAAAAAGACTATGGCTTGGGGTTGCGCTGGTTCTAGGTGGGTTAATGGTGGTTTCCAAAATCTGGGATAGTCCACTAAATCCAACTGGCGTATTTTTTGCATTTGCTGCAGCGATATTTCTAAGCGTCTACTTCATCATGGGCGAAAAAAGCCACCAGACCAGAGATCCAATCTCGACACTTTTCTATACGATGCTCATTTCAACTGTTTTTTGGATGATTTTCAGCCCGTGGTGGCAATTTGATCTCTCGCTAGCCACTAACTCGCTTGATTTAGGTGGCAATCTTTCGGGAATAACGGCACCAGCCTGGCTATTGATTATCTGGATAGGTCTTTTTGGATCTTTCATCCCCATGTTTTTCAGCTTCGTAGCCTTAGGGCATTTGAGCGCCACCGGCGTCGGCATTATTTCAACTGCCGAAACGGTGTTTGCTTTCCTTTTTGGATATCTGTGGCTTGGTGAAAAGATAGAGGGTCTGCAATTAGCCGGAGGTATTTTGGTGGTCGCAGGAATAGTTATAGCTCAGATTTCGAGAGGTAAAGTGCAATGGCAACAATAGAGTTGGGTGCAGCAAATTTTGGTGACACCGTAGTAGCTGATGGAATCACCATCGTTGATTTTTGGGCCGCCTGGTGCGGGCCCTGTGTTCAATTCGCTCCGATTTTTGAAAAGGCTTCGGAAACCCACACCGATATTCGTTTCGGCAAAGTGGACACCGAGGCTGAACAACAACTTGCCGGTGAGGCAGGCATTACTTCAATTCCAACTCTCATGATTTTTCGAGATGGAATCTTGCTGTTCAATCAAGCAGGCGCGCTTCCAGGTGCGGCACTAGATGAAATTATTCAAAAAGTTCGTGACTTAGACATGGATGCGATTCGTAAAGAGATTGAAGCAGCCGGCGGCGAAGTTGGCGATGTCTCTGAACCACAGGCATAACTAATGCCAAAAATCCAGAACAACTCCTTGGCGATGGTTGCCACCGTCGCCCTGGTGGGGGTCCTGGCTTCCTTTATTGGGCTATTTGATCCAAGCACCTGCGCTGATGTTCAAGCTGAGGGTTGGACGTCCTGCGAATCAATTGCCCGCGATCGTGAAATTGGCTCATGGATACTGTTGGGCGCCTCACTCTTGGGGTTTGGGCTCTCATTTGTGCCCCGCAAATCTCGCAAGTAGGCTCAAGGAATGCACAAAGTCAATGAAGACTCGGTAGTTCTTCGAGAGAAAGTTTTTGCCTACGCAAGGCAACGCTTGGAATACGATCCAGCTCCCCTCGATGGACCACAATCTCCTAAATGGCTGCTTGACAATGCGGGTGTCACTATTTCTGAAGCAGGAATGGGTGGCGAACGAGCGCTTGAAATTTTTAGCGAGGTCTTGGCCCCGTCAACAATCTCAACGGATCACCCAAACTATCTTTCGTTTATTCCGTCGGCGCCAACTGAGGCATCAAAACTATTCGACCTGATTGTTTCTGCATCAGCAATTTATGGCGGCTCATGGCTTGAAGGCGCTGGTGCAGTATTCGCAGAAAACGAAGTGTTGAGTTGGTTAGCTAAAGAAGTTGGTCTCCCAGCTAGCGCAGGTGGGATTTTCGTTCAAGGTGGCACACTTGGAAATCTGAGTGCATTGGTTGCGGCACGGCACCATGCTAGAAACAAGCTCCAGGAACAAAACCAAAAACCCCCTACTAAGTGGAAGTTCATTTGCTCCTCAGAAGCGCATTCCTCACTCAAGGCAGCCGCTGCTGTCATGGACGTAGAGATTATCAAAGCCCAAGCAGACGAAACCGGTCACCTTAGAGGCGAGGCAGTAGCGGATGCATTGAAGGCAGCCGGTGAAGGTGTCTTTGCAATCGTGGCGACTGCAGGCACAACCAATTTTGGAATACTCGATAACCTAAGCGAAGTCGGCGAAGTCGCAAAAGAAAACGATATTTGGTTTCACGTTGATGGAGCTTACGGTTTAGCCGGAATTCTCTCGGAGGAAAACAAACACAAATTTGCTGGCACCAATCTGGCCGACAGTTTCATAGTTGACCCACACAAGTGGTTGTTTGCACCGTTTGATGCGTGCGCATTGGTTTACAGAAACCCGGAAATCGCTAGGGCTGCACATACCCAGCACGGTGAATACTTAGATGCCCTAACAGATTCGGGCGACTGGAATCCATCTGATTACGCATACAACCTGACCCGCAGACCTAGAGGACTTCCGCTCTGGTTCTCGCTTGCAACTCATGGAGTGGCTGCCTATAGGGAAGGTGTGACTCAAAACATCAATCTAGCCACACAAATTGCCGATGAGATTCGTTCGCGTGAAGATCTAGAGCTGGTGAGAGAACCTGAGCTATCGGTCGTGGTTTTTACAAAAGTCGGCTGGCAACTAGAAGACTACGAACGTTGGTCGAATAAATTGCTCGAGCGCGGTGAGGCATTTGTAGTGCCAAGTTCGCACCAAGGCAAACCAAACGCAAGGTTTGCCATTGTGAATCCACGCACCGAATTTAGCTCTTTGGTGGCAATTCTTGACAGCATGAATGAAAAGTAGGAACAAGTGAAACTAACTGTGGCTCCCGCAATGAGTCCCCTATCTCGCGTGAAAGAATCCAAGCGCGCACCTCTTCGCGTTGCCCTTGTGCAAACTCGTTGGCATGAAGATGAAAACGAGCATCTGGCTAAATTGTCAGACGGTATCAGGATTGCTGCAGAAAACGGAGCAAAGATTGTTTGTCTTCAAGAACTGACTCTAAGCAGATACCCAGCAGATCAAAAACCAACCGGAACCCCAAACGAAATAGCTGAATCGCTTGATAGCGGACCTACCTATCGTTTTGCTGCAGAGGCGGCTGCCAAATACAACGTTTACGTGCACGCCTCGCTCTACGAGTTCCATGACATGGCGGATGGTCGAGCCCTAAACACCGCAATAATTGTTGGACCTGACGGCTCAATAGTTTCTAGGACTCCTAAGCTTCACATTCCGGTCACCGCTGGTTACTACGAAGACAAGTACTTTGCCCCAGGACCAGCAGATGGCGAGCCATACCCGGTTTACGACATTGAGTTCGGAAACACCGATGCGCAATTTGGGCTGCCAACTTGCTGGGATGAATGGTTCCCTGAGGTAGCGAGAAATTACAGCTTGCGCGGTGCGGAGGTTCTGGTTTACCCAACCGCTATTGGTTCGGAGCCAGACCATCCGGAGTTTGATACAGAGCCGCTGTGGCGTCAGGTCATCGTTGGAAACGCGATTGCAAACGGAACGTTCATGATCGTTCCTAATCGATACGGTAACGAAGGCGCCCTTAATTTTTACGGCAGCAGCTTCATATGTGATCCTTACGGCCGAGTTCTTGCAAGAGCAGGTCGAGACACCGACGAGGTGTTAGTTGCAGATCTTGATCTAGATCAACGCCGGGATTGGCTTGACCTTTTCCCGTTCTTGGCGACTCGACGACCAGACACCTACGACATGCTTACTGAACCAGTGGTAAATCGCCGAACCGAAAATGGCGATGGCGAAGATGGTGGCATCGCAGGAGTCTCGTACTAATGAGCAATTGGTTCATGCCTGCTGAATGGGTTGCCCATGAGCGCACCTGGATGGCCTGGCCTTCATCGGGTTACACGCTTGGGGACACCAGCCAAGATTGGCAAGAAGCCAGAGAAACCTGGGCAGCGGTTGCCAACGCAATCATTGAGTTTGAACCGGTTTCGATGCTTTGTGAATCTAAAGACTTCGATATCGCTAAATCTTTTCTTGATCCGCGGGTGGAACTTCTAGAAGCGGAACTCGATGACGCATGGATGAGAGATATCGGTCCGACTTTTGTAAAAAATGCAGCAGGAGAACTGGCGGCAGTGAATTGGATATTCAATGGTTGGGGTGCGCAACCATGGGCCAGCTGGGAGAAAGATTCAAAGATTGCCGGACTGATCGCTTCAAAGGCATCTGTTGAGCAAATAGATTCACCCCTCATCAACGAAGGCGGAGGGATCCACGTAAACGGAGAAGGCGCCGTATTACTTACTGAGACCGTTCAACTTGGTGAGGGCCGTAACTCAACCTGGTCACGAGCAGAAGTTGAAGCCGAGATTCACGAAAAACTTGGCACCAGCAAAGCAATTTGGCTTCGCCGAGGGCTGACTCGAGACTACGACGAGTTTGGAACAAGGGGCCACGTTGACATAGTTGCCTGTTTCGCCAGTCCAACAAAAATTCTTTTTCACAATCAAGAAGACCAGAGCCACCCCGACTATTCAGTAAGCCATGAGGTGAAAAGAACGCTAGAGGAATACGGTGGCTTTGAACTAATTCCTATAGCCGCGCCAACTGTCTTGCGAGACGAAGAAGGTTTCGTGGATTACAGCTACATCAATCACTACCTGGTGAATGGCGGAGTGATCCTCTGCGGCTTCAATGACCCAAATGATGAGCGCGCTGTTGCTGCCCTTCAGCTCGCCTACCCTGACAGAAAAATAGTCCTAGTAGACGCGCGACCGCTTTTCGCCAGGGGTGGCGGAATTCACTGCATAACTCAGCAGCAGCCTGCTTAATCTTTAGGCGATTGCTTCTTTGAGCTCCTGAAAAGGTAACTCAGGGAAAGCATGCAAAACACCTGCGTAGGTGACCTTGCCTGCGTGGGTATTCAATCCCTTTGCAAGAGACTCGTCAGCCGCCAGTGCTGCCTTCCAACCCTTTTCGGCTAGCGACACAACGTATGGAAGTGTGGCATTGGTCAGTGCGCGAGTTGAGGTTGCCGGCACAGCGCCTGGCATGTTTGCTACACAGTAGTAAATGCTGTTGTGAACTTTATAAGTTGGATCGTCGTGTGTAGTAGCTCTTGAGTTTTCAAAACAGCCACCCTGGTCAATTGCAATGTCAACCAGAACAGATCCAGGCTTCATACCCTTAACCATTTCATCGGTCACAAGCTTTGGAGCCTTTTCGCCCGGAATCAAAACAGAACCGATGACGAGATCAGCATCTTTTAGTTGTTCTGCGATTTCGAAAGCAGTTGATACACGTGTTCTAACCTGTCCGCCAAAGCGCGCATCAAGTTCGCGCAACTTTGGTAGTGAAATATCAATCACTGTTACTTCGGCCTGCATGCCAAGCGCCATGGTAGCTGCATGTTCACCCGCAACTCCTCCGCCAATAACGACAACTTTTGCTTTAGGTGCACCTGGAACTCCGCCCATCAATACACCGCGTCCACCCTCGTTCTTCATTAGTTGATACGCGCCGATTTGTGCGGACAATCTTCCAGCCACTTCGCTCATTGGTTGCAGCAGAGGAAGGGCTCGGTTAGGTAGTTGAACTGTTTCGTACGCGATTGAGGTGGTGCCAGCAGCAAGCAGCGCGTCGGTGCACTCGCGAGAAGCTGCCAAGTGTAGGTAGGTGAAGAGAACCTGATCTGCGCGCATCAAGTTGTATTCAGCCTTGATTGGCTCTTTCACCTTCAGCAGCAGATCACCAACAGACCAAATTTCCTCAGCAGTTGCCAGCAACTTGGCACCCTGAGCCTCATATTCGGCATCTGCAAATCCAGAGCCCAGCCCGGCACCGGCCTGAATGAATACCTCATGCCCTCTGCGAGTAAGTTCGTGCACGCCCGCCGGGGTGATTGCTACACGGTTTTCGTTGTTTTTGATCTCAGTTGGGATGCCTACGCGCATTTGTTCTACTCCTTGTGAATTTAGGTAAATTCTGCAAGAAATTCATTACAAACAGATTACAACCGTATATTTAGCCAAATCTGCTGTATTTTTGGTAATAAGTTCAGTTTGAAAGGTGAAAATCCAAGTGGCAACGAATAATCTGCAAAACGAATTAGATGAGATAGACCACGAGCTGCTTAGGCTTCTGACCCAAAACTCAAGAACGACCAATGCCGACCTCGCCGCCGCGGTCGGAATTGCTCAATCTACCTGTATTACCCGGGTTAGATCTTTGGTTACTAGAGGAGTGATTCGCAGCTTCACCGCAAATGTAGATCCCACCGCTGTTGGGCTTTCTAGCCAGGTACTTATTTCTGTGACCCTCAGAGCGGGAGCGCGATCGCACCTCGCTGACTTTATGAAAGAAATGCGAAACTTGCCTGAAGTGATCCAGGTTTTCTTTCTCGGTGGATCTGAAGATTTCATTGTTCACCTGGCCGTAAGAGACAACGATCACGTTCGAGAATTTGTGCTCGAGAATCTTTCCAGCAACGCGACTGTTGCCTCTACAAGAACCAACATGGTTTTCGAGCACTTCCACAAGGGACCAGTTGCCTAGTGCAATCTAGGATAGAAAAATGAACGAGCCTAGAGAATATGACATTGCGAAAGTTGAACAACAAGAAACAGCGTTAATTTTCAAGACATTCAATGAAGAAACTGCATGGCAGCTGGGTCTCGCCCTTAGATCAGAAGCTCAAAAGTATACGCAAGGCGTCGTTGTTGAAATTTGTCGCGGTGATGAGATTCTTTTTTTCACCGCAATGAGTGGCACGAGCGCCGACAACGCTGACTGGGCGCGCAGAAAAAGAAACTTGGTTAACCTGCTTGGGTTCAGTTCCTACCTAGTGGGATTAAAAGTGAAGTTTGAAGACGGCAACAATTTGATAGCTAATTTGGATGAAGCAGACTATGCCTGGCACGGCGGCTGCTTCCCTATCAAGGTTCTTGGTCAAGGGATGGTGGCAACTGCCACAATTTCAGGCCTGCCACAGCGTGATGACCATAAGTTAGTTTCGGATGTCATTGCCAACCACTTAGGTATCAACTTGGGCGAAAACGCCCTCTAAAATTTAGTTCCCTAATCCTTCAGCGCTGACTCTATGGCCTCGATCACTTCCGGTGCATCGGGCTTGGTCTTTGGTCTAAAGCGTTGAATCTCGCCACTTGGCAAAACCAGAAACTTTTCAAAATTCCACATCACTGGTCCAGCCAGGCCAGCAGAATCTTTAGCCTTCACTAATTCCTTGTATAGCTCGTGCCTGCCTCTGCCATTGACCTTAATTTTCTCGGTCATTGGAAAAGTGATACCCCAGGTGGCCGAGCAGTACTCACCGATTGCCTCGTTCGAGCCGAGCTCTTGCATGAACTGGTTAGAAGGCATCCCCAAGACCGTGAAGCCCCGCGCTGAATACTTCTTTTGGAGCTCTTCTAGAGCCTCGTATTGCGGCGTTAATCCGCACCGTGAAGCCACGTTGACCACAAGCACGGTCTTTCCGGCAAACTCAGCAAAGGTCGTTTTGCGACCGTCCAACATGGTCAATTCGGCTTCTTTTAGGCTCATAGGGTAATCAAGTCCTAAAAGGTCATTGTTATTCCGACTAACCTTGTATCTATGTCTAAGGTTCTTGAATCCCTCCCAATTGGTGAAAAAGTAGGTATCGCTTTCTCAGGCGGCCTAGATACCTCTGTTGCAGTGGCTTGGATGCGCGAAAAGGGCGCTATTCCCTATACCTACACAGCAGATTTGGGTCAGTACGACGAAGATGACATCCAATCGATTCCAGATCGTGCCAAAGAGTATGGGGCCGAGCAAGGCCGCCTAATTGACTGCCGAGCTGCTCTAGTTCGCGAAGGTTTCGCTGCAATTGCCTGTGGGGCATTCCACATTCGCACCGGCGGCAAGGTTTATTTCAACACCACCCCGCTGGGCCGTGCGGTTACGGGAACCATGTTGGTTCGAGCCATGCACGAAGACGGCGTGGACATTTGGGGCGACGGCTCTACCTATAAAGGTAACGACATTGAACGTTTCTACCGCTACGGACTGCTTGCAAATCCAGGCCTGCGTATTTACAAGCCATGGCTAGACAGCACCTTCGTATCCGAGCTTGGTGGCCGTCACGAAATGTCGGAGTGGCTTCAAGCTCGCAAACTTCCTTACCGCGCATCCGTCGAGAAGGCTTATTCAACTGACGCCAACATGCTTGGCGCTACCCATGAGGCAAAAGATCTAGAACTGCTCAGTTCGTCTATGGAACTGGTAACTCCAATCATGGGAGTTAAGTTTTGGGATTCATCGGTTCAGATTCCAAGCGAAGACGTGACTATAACTTTCAATCAGGGCGAACCTGTCGCAATCAACGGTAAAGACTTCAAGAATCAAGTTGACCTTTTTCACGAGGCAAATGTGATTGGTGGTCGCCACGGACTTGGCATGTCAGACCAGATTGAGAACAGAATCATTGAAGCAAAGAGTCGTGGTATTTATGAGGCTCCAGGCATGGCTCTCATCCACATTGCGTACGAACGTTTAATTTCTGCAATTCACAATGAAGACACTGTTGCTAACTATCACAACGAAGGTCGCAAAATGGGTCGTCTTCTTTACGAAGGTAGATGGCTAGACCCACAAACACTTATGTTCCGTGAATCACTAACCCGATGGGTTGCTGCTGCCGTTAACGGTTCGGTCACGTTGAGACTTCGTCGCGGAGATGACTACTCAATCATTGACACTCGCGGGGAAAACTTTAGTTACCACCCAGAGAAGCTCTCAATGGAGCGCAATGAAGATTCTGCTTTTGGTCCTGAGGCCCGAATTGGTCAGTTGACCATGCGAAATTTGGACATTGCAGATACTCGCCAAAAGTTGGACCTTTATCGTAAACAGGGTCAGCTTGATGGCGGGCAGTTCGAACTAACTTAAAAGGAGACCACATGAAGGTGCACGGAAAAACTATCATTGTGACCGGCGCTGGAAATGGCATTGGCCGAGAGGTTTCACTGGAACTTTTGCGCAGGGGCGCAAAAGTAGAAGAAAGCAAACCGGATTTACATTGGTAGCGATTCTAAGTTGATGGGGTATCTGACTCGTCTGGCTCCAGATTTTGCTGCAAATCTTATCTACAAGAATATGAAGTCACTTCTTGGTTGAATCTTTCTTGGTTGAATCTTTCTTCGTAGCAAATGCAAATGTGGCAAGACCAATGACTAAGGCTCCAGCTCCAAGGCCATGAGCGGCAACTTCTGAAGCGCGATTGACATCTACAAAAACGCCCACAAACACCACTGCAATAATTGCAACCACAACACCGATGAGCTTTGATTTGAGATCATCTAGGTCGTTGATTTGCAACCAGGTAGGCACCTCTAGCTCAGTATCTACAAAAAGTTCATAGAGCCCGTAGCCAATAACCAGAAGAACTGTTCCAAGAAGGATTGCGTCAACCGCGGTAAGAACATCAACAATGGTGTCTTTCAGGTAGCCCTGGTTTGCGATTGCGTCAACTACTACCTTCAAAATCTCTAGCGATCCCTGTGCCATAAGCAACAAAGCTCCAATCACAGAGGCAATGGCAGGTACAACGACTGCATATCTTGTGAGTCCCAATATTTTTCGCATGTGCTCTTTATAGCACGGTCCAGTCAAACACCTCGGAAACTATGCGTTTCAGGCGTCCTGAGGAATTCTTACTTAGCAGGTGTAGCCTGAAATCATCGGGCATCTTTGCTCAATGGAATTAAGGGAAACACCCAATTAGAAGGAGCCACTAATGGCAAAAAAGATTCGTTCATCGGCCGAGCAGATTACCCGGCTTAGAAAGTACAACATTGTTGCCGGATTTTTGCACCTAATTCAAGCAAGTGTTTTTGGTTTCTTTCTAACTCAGTTGGACTACCAAGTTCTATTTGGAACCACGGTGGATTACATGACTGGACCCCCAGGATCGCCGCTGCCTCCAGAGCGTGTTGTGCTATTTGAAATCAACTTAGGTATTGGCGTTGTTGCCTTCTTGTTCTTGTCGGCTTTTTTCCACTTCCTTATTTCCTCACCAACCTTCTTTCCCCGATATGCTGCGGGCCTACAGAAGAATCACAACTACTTCCGTTGGGTTGAGTATTCACTGAGTTCATCCTTGATGATTTGGCTAATTGCTCAGCTAACCGGAATTTCTGATTTTGCGGCACTTGTATCGATCTTTGCCGTGAATGCTTCCATGATTTTCTTCGGTGCTCTCCAAGAAAAGTACGAAGTTCCCGGCAACGGAAAGGGTTTGCCTTTCATCATGGGCTCGATGACGGGAATCGTACCTTGGCTATTGATTGGCCTCTATACCCTGCAGCCAGGCTCGACCAATGCGGCTGAGGTTCCAGGGTTTGTTATCGGAATTATTGTTTCGCTATTTGTATTTTTCAACACCTTCGCAATCAATCAGGCACTGCAATACAAGCAGATTGGTTCATGGGCAAACTATCTAAAGGGTGAGCGCACTTACATCACGCTGTCTTTGGCTGCCAAGAGCATCCTTGCTTGGCAAGTTTTCTCGGGAGCAATAATCCCTGCACTAACCGCTTAGAGCGAACTAGTTTTTGTTTAGCCAAGAAAGAACTTCTTGGCTAAACAATGCTGGGTTCTCTTCTTGAGGAAGGTGCGCCGTTTTAGGAATGATCACCAAGTTATTATTTGAAATCAATTTGGAAAGTTTCACCGTATCTTCTGTGGGAACCACAGTATCGAACTCACCGGTTACTAACAGAGTCGGCATTTTGAGGGAACTTACATTTTCTAGGAACTGATTATCTCTTGGTGCGTTGGTGAATTCCCAGAATGCTCGTTCCCATCCCTTGATCTTTAGGGGTGCGTTGTAGCCGGCTACCACTGCCTTGGTTAGTTGTTTTTTGTCGTAGTAACTCTCTTCAAGAAGTGCGTTTCCGCTACTTGCGATTCCCTGGACAAGAACTGGCCCCAGAGCATCAATCTGCGGCAATACCCTAAGGGAACTCAACCAAGATGCGCCGCCAGAATTGAAAACTGCTGGGGCAACCAGAATCAATCTGTCTACCAGGTCTGAATGCAGCCGCGCGAACTCTGCTGCCAGCAAACCACCGGCGGAATGTCCGGCAACAATTACTTCGTGATCTTTCGCATAACTATTTATTAAACCCTTGAGGAGCTCTATGTTGCCGACAAGGCCATAGGGATTCTCGCCGTACCAGCTGATGGGTCTGTCAGTAAATCCAAAGGCTGGTCGGTCATATGCAACCACATCCCCCACACTGCTAAGTGAAGTCATCACATCTCGCCAAGAAAAAGTACTTGCTCCAAACCCGTGCAGCAGAAAGATCACTGGCACCTGGTTAGCGGTTACAGATTTGCCTGAGTATTTGACTTCGGCTACATGGACATTTAGTTGGCCAACTCTAGTGAACTGAGCACTGGAGCCTGCGGCCTCGATATTTGTTTGAGTTCCACTCGACCTGAATGGAATGGCTAATGGAACTACAAGAAAGGCAACCAGTCCGGAAGCTAGGGCCAAGAGCATGATTCGTCGAAATGTGCGCATATCAAACTATAGATATAGATGCTGCAAAAGCGAGCGCCCTCGGCAGGAATCGAACCTGCGAGTTGGTAACTCAAAGGGTCGAATTACAGCCCCTTGTATGAAGTTATCGAGGTTATTTTTAGACGCTCGCCAAAAGTAAGTACGTCCACCACCCGCAATCTCTCCGCCTTGTTTACTACGATTTCTACTTCGGCAGCAACACCGGTGTCAGAGCTGTATAGGCGCAGTACTTGAATGGAAAGAAATTTAGCCTGCTCAAAATTCTTGGCAAACTCTTGAAGGGCTTGGGGTTTTCCAGCAACTTCAAGATTCCAATCTCTGACCACCACTTCCTCTGCCATCATATTGGAGATTATCTGGAGGTCCTTCGCCTGATAGGCCGCCAAGAACTCTCTCGCAATGTCTTCAAGCTGAGTCTGTACCATGGGTCTCCTGATGAATTTTGGCGCCCTCGGCAGGAATCGAACCTGCGACCAAGAGATTAGAAGGCTCTTGCTCTATCCACTGAGCTACGAGGGCATTGGACCATGCTTCTGGGCCGCCCTTAGTTTATCTTGTGCTGGTGCAGCAAGGTTAGAGTTAGAGCGTGATTATGCGGCTACTAACCATTTCAAGACCAGTCCTCTGGATTAACACCATCGGCACCACGATGATGGCTGTCTGGCTCACGGGTGAATTGTGGAGATGGGATGCCATCTGGCTGCTGTTGTGGGTTACTCTTCCATTCAATTTATTGATTTATGGAATCAACGATATTTTTGATCAAGAAACAGACAACATAAACATTCGCAAGGGCGGCTTTGGTGGGGCCAAAATTGACCCTCGCGAAGTCCCCTGGATTTCATGGGGCGTTGTGCTACTGAACGCACCGTTCTTAATTTTCTTTGGACTGAATTATTCGCTAGAGGCAAATCTTTGGATTTGGGCGTACAGCCTAACCTTCCTGTTTTACTCCGCCCCACCGTTGAGATTCAAAGGGCGCCCGTATCTGGATTCAATTAGCAACGCTGATTATGCTTTCCCACTGGCAATTGTTCCCCTTGCGCTTGCCGAAGAACCGGCCTGGCTTGCAGTATTCGCACTTATGGCGTGGAGTTTGGCAAAACATACCTATGACGCAATTCAAGACATAGAGGAAGATGCTTTTGTAGGTATAAAAACTACTGCAGTTCACCTGGGTGCAAGAAAATCTTTGCTCTGGGTTGGTTTCTGGTGGATTGTCTCAACTGTGATGTTTTTCTTCGTAAATATTCCACTGGCACTTGCAAACCTGGCCTATGCCGCTTGGTTGATCTGGCTCATTCAACAAGATGATTCTGGAAGCAACGCCAAAAGGGTCTACAAGTATTCTGTTGCTTTCCCTTATGTCGTAGGCACTGTGGCTGGATTCCAATTAGTGGTTGCAGTTGTATTTGGAATGTTCGAATAATGAAAAAAATTGTGATTGTTGGAGCTGGACTAGGCGGGCTTACGGCAGCTGCTCTTCTAGCAAAGGCTGGTCACAGTGTCACTGTTCTTGAGAAGAATTCTTGGATCGGTGGAAAATCAAGACGTATTGAACTTTCAGGGCAAAGGATAGATACCGGGCCTTCACTGGTGACCTTTCCAGCTGTGCTCGATGAACTATTTAAGCGATACGACAATCTTGGGCGCGCATCAAATGCCAAGAAAACTGCTTCTCTTGATTTGCAACGACTTGACGAAGTTGGAAAGTATTTCTTTCGCGACGATGTTGTTAATCTCCCTGTTGAAGCAGGGCATCCTTGGCACGATGCGTGGACAAGATTTGATGCCGAACATGGCTCACTGGGTCCAGAAATTGTGGCACTCCTCACCGCTGATCCATTTGCAGCAAAAACACTGCCAGCAGTAACTGCACTAACAAAAAATTATGGAATCAGGCTTTCAACCAGCAGTTATATCAAGAATCTAAAGTGGATGCCACAGGGCCTCAAAGAGGTAATTGCCATCCACACTCTCAATGCTGGTATTGCCCCAAAGAGAACTCTTGCGCTTTATGCGACCATGCCCGCTGTTATGGCTCGCGATGGAATATTCGTTCCAAAGGGCGGTGTTTACGAAATTAGCTTGGCACTAGCCCGGCTTGCCTCAGAAGCGGGTGCAGTTTTTAGAACCGAGACAAACGTAAAGAGAATTTCCAAGGGTTTTGTTGAACTGGAAAATGAAACAATTTCCGCGGACTACATTATTGGCGCAGCTGACGCTCAGGTAATAGACAAATTGCTCGGAAAGAAAGCTAAGACTCCAAAGCGAGTTTCCTGCTCTGGAGTAGCTCTATTCACAGTCCTCAGCGAACCGCTTCCTGAGTCCACGGCAACGCATTCGGTGATTATGCCCAGCTCCCCTGACGATTTACATGATTCGCTGGACAGGAATCAAATTCCCAAAGAGACGATGGCTTTTCTGAACTATTACAAGCCGGGGAACATTTACCCAAATGACAAGGCTACGGCCGCGATATTATTGACGGCACCAGCAAACGGTAAACGTTTTGATATCGATAGCGAGTTTGTGCAATCAGAGTTAGCGCGAATTAGTCGACTGATGGGCTTTGAAAGAAACTTGGGCGAGTTGATAATCGATCATAAGATTCTGGACCCAATGTATTTCGCAGAATTTGGCGCTTCCGGTGGCTCGCTATACGGTGCAACGAGACCTATTTGGCAAGGTGGGCCATTTCACAAACCCGGCTACTCCTCCATCACCAAGCCCTGGCTCTGGCGAGTTGGAGCCTCCGTGCATCCTGGCGGTGGGATTCCGGCAGTTATCGGTGGTGCCATGAATTCAGTTAATCGATTGCTTAGTTCAATTGGAGAATCCAAATGACCTACCTTCGAATTGCCGCCAGAATTCTGCTTGGCGCAGCGTTGATCTATGCCGGCATTTCTCACCTGACCTTTGCTAGAACCGAATTTCAAGCACAGGTCCCACCTTGGCTACCCCTAGATGCAGATTTCACTGTTCTTGCTTCGGGTGTAGTTGAAATCGCACTGGGGCTAGCCCTATGCAGCGTATTCAAGCGCGCACACATTATTGGCTGGATTGTGGCCGGCTTTTTTCTAGCAATCTTTCCTGGAAATATTTCCCAGTTTATGAATCAAGTCGATGCTTTCGGACTAAATACCAATGAAGCCCGTGCTATCAGGTTGGTCTTCCAACCGCTTCTAATTGTTTGGGCTCTATGGTCTACCAGCGCCTGGGAGAAGTTCAGAAAATCAAAAACAATCAAATAGACTATGGAAACTATGAACGAAAATTCCTACTTCTGGTTTGAAGTTATTTCAATGGTGGTCATCACCGGTATTTTGCTTGCTGATCTTTTGATCGTTTTCAAGCGTCCTCACATTCCAAGCACTAAGGAATCCTCGCTCTGGGTTGCGTTCTACGCGGGTCTCGCGGTAATTTTTGGTCTTATCATCTGGCAGCTTTTTGGCGCCACAAAGGCCAGTGAATTTTTTGCAGGTTGGTTAACTGAATACAGCCTTAGTATCGACAACCTCTTTGTATTCGTGATCATCATGACTCGTTTTGCAGTACCAAAGAAGTACCAGCAAGAAGTTCTGATGGTCGGAGTTGTCTTAGCTCTAGTCCTTCGTGGCATCTTTATTGTGATTGGCGCAGCGCTTATCGAACAGTTCAGCTGGATTTTCTACTTGTTCGGCGCGTTCCTTCTTTACACTGCGTACCACCAGGCCTTTAGAAGCCATGACGACGAAGAAGAGTCTGAAAGCAAACTAATTTCTATGTTGCGTAAGCGCATTCATGTTTCTGACGGATTCGATGGTGCCAAGATACGCACGGTCGTAAATGGCAAAAAAGTCTTCACCCCAATGATTGTTGTTTTTGCGGCTATCGCCTTGACTGACGTAATGTTTGCGTTTGACTCAATCCCGGCAATTTTTGGTATTACGACTGATCCTTTTATCGTGTTTACCGCAAACGTATTTGCGCTGATGGGTCTTCGTCAGCTCTACTTCTTGCTTGGCGGACTATTAGACAAGCTCGAGTACCTCAAGTACGGAATTGCATTCATCTTGGGATTCATTGGTTTCAAATTGGTATCACACGCGATGCACGTGAACGAATTGCCATTCATCAATGGCGGACAGCACATTGAGTGGGCGCCGGAGATCAGCAGCAATGTTTCGCTGATTGTAATCGTGCTTTCGATTGTGGTGTCAGCGGGTGCCAGCCTTTACTCGGCAAACAGGAAAGCTAAAAAAGCTAACTAACGAAAGAAACTAAGTTACTTTTCGTACGATGCTCGATTTCAAGTACATGGCCCCAAAGCCATCGACTTTTGCATCAATGTCGTGACCATCAACTGCCGCTATCAATCGAATATTCTTTACCTTCGTCCCAACTTTGACAGCAGCAGAACTTCCTTTGATTTTTAGGTCCTTGATGATGGTCACCGTGTCACCGTCGCTTAAGACGTTGCCAGCCGAATCCTTTACGGCCCTTATCTGAGTGTCTTCCGCCTCAGCGGCAGTAGGCTCCCATTCGTGGGCGCATTCAGGGCAGACAAGTTTGCTACCTAATTCGTAGGTGTATTCACAGCTGCAAATGGGGCAAATAGGTAGATTTTCGCTCATTTCTAAAGCCTACCCAGCCAATAACCTGCGAAAACACTGAGCGTTTAGCGACTTGGAATAGGGCCTGTTTCAGGGCCGTTAGCCTATAGGTATCCCTGAAAGAGGTTCAATTGTTCCGTTTAACAAAACTCAGTGTTGCCAACCGCTCGGTGGTAGCCCTAATTACCGTAATCACCGCCATCTTTGGATTCATTTCTCTTGGCTCCTTGAAGCAGGAACTAATTCCTTCTTTTGAAGTGCCACAGGCGGCAATCGTGACCGCTTACCCTGGTGCATCACCAGAGGTTGTGGACACACAGGTGAGTCAGGTCATCGAAGACGCAGTTAGGCAGATCGATGGGTTAATTAACTCCACATCAACCTCACAGAGCAACATTTCAATTGTCCGAGTCGAGTTTGAATACGGGACCACCACTGCAAAAGTTGCTGAAGACCTTGCCGCGACCATAGCCAAAATTAAGAGCTCGCTGCCGGCCGATGTTGAACCAAATGTACTTTCAGGAAGTTTTGACTCGGTGCCTATTATTGCCCTGGGGATTTCTGCGAACGATGGCAATAATGCTGCAATCGCTCAAACGTTGAGCGACATTGCTGTTCCACTGTTCTCGCAGGTAAAAGGTGTTAGAGATGTAAACGTCGCGGGAATCAAAGAAAAGCGCATCAATCTGAAATTGAAGACTGATGTCTTGGCTCGAAATGGGCTGTCTCAGCAATCAATTGTGAGCGCGCTTCAATCAAATGGCTTTGTAATTCCAGCAGGAACCATTAGTGATGACAAAGGTTCAATTTCAGTAGAGATTGGTACACCAGTTGAATCACTAAGTGACTTTAAGAAATTGGCACTTATTTCATCAAGCCCAATCGGCTCTGGCAGCGCTTCCGCTTTTGCCGGATTTGGTTCAGGAAGCTCGGCACCAAGTAGTTCCAATTCATCAGGGCAGCCTACAGGCGGACAAATCCCTGCCGGCACTCAGATTCCATCGGGAATCACCATTCCCACAACTACTCCAACAGCAACTCCTACTGCGGCGCCGGTTAGACGAGCAACTTTGACAGTAGCTGACGTGGCAAAAGTAACTCTCGAAGACGCGCCTACCACCAGCATTGCTAGAACTAATGGAAAAGAAGCTCTCTCAATTTCCATCGTGAAGACACAAGACGGCAACACAGTGGCTGTCTCACACGGTATTCAAGATAAGATTGCCGAGCTGAAAGACAAACTTGGCGATGTGACCGTGGTTACCGTTTTTGACCAGGCACCATTCGTAGAGAAGTCGCTCGAGAACCTAACCACAGAAGGCATGTTGGGTCTTGGCTTTGCAATTTTGATAATTCTGGTTTTCTTGCTTTCTGTTCGATCAACACTGGTAACAGCAATCTCAATCCCTACATCAGTGCTGATTACCTTTATCGGGCTTAGCCAGTTTGGTTACTCGCTGAACATTTTGACCCTGAGTGCGTTGACAATAGCAATTGGTCGTGTGGTTGATGACTCGATTGTGGTGATTGAAAACATAAACCGTCACCTCTCATACGGTGAACCAAAGAAGCAGGCAATCCTGGACGCGGTTAAGGAAGTGGCAGGAGCAATTACCGCTGCGACAATTACCACTATCGCGGTGTTCTTGCCTATTGCCCTGGTGAGTGGTCTCATTGGAGAAATCTTTAGACCGTTTGCATTCACATTTGCTATTGCACTTGCTGCTTCGCTCTTTGTGTCGCTGACAATCGTGCCAGTGCTTGCCTACTGGTTCCTCAAGAGTTCAGAACAGCCAGCTAATGCCAGCAAGGCTGCACTCTTGGCGTTTGCTGAAGAGGCAAGAAAAACTGAGGAAGAAAAGGAGCGCAAGAGCTGGTTGCAGCGCGGGTACCTCCCTATTCTGTCTTGGACTCAGCGCAAACCTGTGATCACCATGATTGCGTCCTTCCTTATTCTTATTTTTACTTTTGGTTTAGTACCGTTACTAAAAACAGATTTCATTGGAAGCTCAGGCTCAAATGGATTTGTCATTAACCAAACTTTGGAACCGGGTGCAACGTTCAAACAAAAAGATCAGGCGGCAGCCAAACTTGAGGGTGTCCTACTTGAGGTTCCCGAAGTATCAGTTGTGCAGACATCAATTGGATCCTCTGGGGATAGCCGCGTAGCCTTTGGCGCTGCGGCCGGAGGAACATCTGTGCAAGTAACCCTTGAAGATGATTCAGACGCTGTTGCAATTCAAGCCCAACTGGAAGAAACCATTGCAAAGGACTCTTCGCTTGGCGAAGTAAAGTTCAGTTCTGGTGGTGGCCCAGGATTTGGATCATCAAGCACTATCGACATTAAGGTCATGGCTCCAAGTGACGAGAAACTTCTGGAGGCAATCACCGCGGTTCAGTCAGCTATGCAGGGCACCGCAGATGTGTCAGAGATCACTAATTCATTGGCCGAAAAGCAACGCACATTGCGAGTCACAGTAGATCGCAAGGCTGCTGCGGCTAAGGGCCTAACTGAAACCGCAGTTGGCGGAATCGTAGCCTCTAAGCTTCGCCCGGGCAGTATCGGCAAGCTCAACATCGATAACGTTGAAACTGACATTTACGTAGTTCAAACTTCCGTTCCAGAGACCGTGAAGGATGTATCGGCAATTTCAATCCCTTCAGCAAGCGGTTCGGTCAAATTGAGCAGTATTGCAAAAATTGAGTTGGTTGAAGTTCCAGTCGCAATTGCCAGTGAAAAGGGAGACCGTACTGCAAAGGTTTCACTAACTCCTTCTGGTGATAACCTCGGTGCAATTTCAGCAGAGGTTACTGAGCGCCTAGCTGGTGTCACCTTGCCGCTCGGAACAACCGCAACACTTGGAGGTATTAGCGCCGATCAAGCTGAATCATTCGGTCAATTAGGACTTGCCTTATTGGCAGCGGTTGCGATTGTTTTCATTGTTATGGTTGCAACCTTCTCAAGTTTGATTCAGCCACTTATTTTATTGATTTCAATTCCATTTGCTGCAACCGGAGCTCTTGGCTTGCTGCTGATTACCGACACTCCACTGGGTGTTCCATCGCTGATTGGTATGTTGCTATTGGTTGGAATCGTTGTTACTAACGCGATTGTTTTGATTGACCTCATTAATCAATACCGCAAGCAGGGTCGCCCTATGCAGGAAGCAATCATGGACGGTGCACGACAGCGCCTTCGTCCAATCCTGATGACAGCCCTGGCAACAATCTTTGCCCTTACCCCAATGGCGTTAGGAGTTACCGGAGGCGGTGGCTTTATTTCACAGCCATTGGCAGTTGTCGTAATAGGTGGTCTGTTCTCATCAACAGTTTTGACACTGGTTATCGTGCCTGTTCTTTATTGGTTGGTAGAGGGCCGCAAAGAGCGCAAAGTGTTGCGTAAAGCTAAGCGATCAACCGCCACAAAAAAATCATCAGCTAAGCCACGTAAAAAGCCTGCTAAGCGCTAGCCCGCAGGTTTAGAATTGGGAGGTCCAAGGCCAACGTCTTGGACCTCCCCTATTTTTGGATTGTGATCGAAATTTCAGAAAATCTTGTCTGGATAGACTGCGAAATGACTGGCCTGAACCCGGAGACCGATTGCTTGGTTGAGGTGGCAGTGGTAATCACTAATTCCGAACTTGAAATACTTGATGAGGGTCTGGACGTGGTAATAAAGCCAAGGCCAGAATCGTGGGCAAACATGAGTGATTTCGTGCGTAACATGCACACAGAGTCAGGCCTCATTGACGAAGTAGACCGCGGCCTAAGTCTTGAAGATGCAGAGCGCACGATTTTGGAGTACATCAAGAAATTCGTGCCCAACGAAAAAGAGGCTCCCCTAGCTGGAAACACCATTGGTACCGACCGCATGTTTCTAAATAAATACATGCCGCAACTTGACCAACATCTTCATTACCGAAACATCGATGTTTCATCAATCAAAGAGCTAACCAGACGTTGGTACCCTAGGGTCTATTTTCAACTGCCCAAGAAAGATGGGGGTCACCGTGCCCTGGCAGACATCCTTGAGTCAATCCAAGAACTCCGCTATTACCGGCAGACTGTAATGGTTCCCGTTCCGGGGCCAACTACAGAGCAGGCCAAGACTGCTGCTCAAAATCTTGCGGGCACCAACTAGCCCCATCCTGATAGACTTATTTGGTTGTTGTGCCGAGCACAACACACTTGGTGGGTATAGCTCAGCTGGTAGAGCACCTGGTTGTGGTCCAGGGGGTCGCGGGTTCAAGCCCCGTTACTCACCCCAAAAAATAGCAAAACAACCCCGGGAGTTAATCCCGGGGTTGTTTTTTGGGGTTCAGTATCTACTAAACAATTGCCAAGGCAATTGATCTACCCAAATAATGCTGCTTACTTATTTGCCATTTCAATTAGCAATTCACGAACTCGCCCGGCATCGGCCGATCCTTTCATTGCCTGCATGACGGCACCAATCACTGCGCCGGCTGCTTGCATGCGACCCTCGCGAATTGCATCAATAACGTCTGGTTGTTTTGCAAGCGCTGCCTCGATAGCTGCAATCAAGGCGCCATCATCGGAAACTACTTCAAGGCCACGCTTATTGACTACCTCAGCTGGGCTGCCCTCGCCATCTAACACGTACGTTAGAACTTCACGAGCTAGCCGGTCATTGATTTTTCCGGCCTCAACTAGTGCGGCAAGCTCGGCCACATAGGCGCCAGAAATCTCGAGATCGATCACATCTTTATCTTGGCTGTTTGCAATTCTGGCAAGTTCACCGGTCCACCACTTACGGGCAGCCTGAGGCTTTGCTCCTGCAGCAACGGTTTCCTCGATTTGATCCATTAATCCTGCGTTGACAACATCGCGGAATTCAAGATCGGCGAATCCCCATTCAGCCTGAACGCGCTTTCTGCGTTCAGCTGGCTTTTCAGGAAGCACTGCACGCAACTCTTCAATCCACTCTTTCGAAGGCTGAACCGGCACCAAATCTGGTTCTGGGAAGTAGCGGTAGTCGTCGGCATCTGACTTAGGGCGACCCGATGAGGTTGCGCCCTTGTCTTCATGCCAGTGGCGAGTTTCCTGAATAATTGCAGTGCCTTTGGCAAGCAAGGCTGCCTGCCGTTGAATTTCGTAGCGAACAGCGCGCTCAATAGAGCGAAGCGAGTTTACGTTCTTGGTCTCGGTACGAGTTCCTAACTTCTCTTGCCCGTGTGGTCTAAGTGAAACGTTCGCATCGCAGCGCACATTACCGCGCTCCATCTTGGCGTCAGAAACACCAAGCGCCTTTACAATTTCACGAATAGAACGCACGTATGCAGCCGCCAGCTCTGGGGCTTCTGCACCCGCGCCATAAACCGGCTTAGTCACGATCTCAACCAGCGGAACACCTGCACGGTTGTAATCCACCAAAGAATATTCCGCGCCCTGAATGCGACCGGTGGAACCACCAACATGCGTCAGTTTTCCGGCATCTTCTTCCATGTGAGCGCGCTCAATTTGAACGGTGAAAGATTTACCCGATGGCACCTCAACATCCAACGAACCTTCAAATGCAATCGGTTCGTCATATTGTGAGGTCTGAAAGTTCTTTGCCAAATCCGGGTAGAAGTAATTTTTGCGAGCAAAACGGCCATTAGGAGCAATTTGGCAGTCAAGAGCCAAGCCAATCTTGATGCTTGACTCAACCGCCCGCTTGTTTACAGCCGGAAGTGATCCTGGCAAACCAATACAGATTGGGCAGACATTGGTGTTTGGCTGATCACCAAATTCGTTTCTACAGCCACAGAACATTTTGGTGTTTGTGTTTAGTTCAACGTGAACTTCTAGACCAATCACAACTTCAAATTGCTCGAGTGCTTTCTCGTAGTTCATCAATTCGTCTTTAGCCATTACTTGCTCACCTCCAATTCAGGTGCAAAGTCAATCATTCGTTTTCCCCAGATTTCTTCGTGCATCTTTTCAAGGGCTGCACCAACCTGATACAAGCGAGCATCTCCGCGTGCAGGGGCTAGCAACTGGATACCCGAAGGCATGTTGTTTTCCGCAATTCCGTTTGGAATAGACATACCTGGAATACCGGCAAGATTTGCAGGAATGGTAGCGATGTCATTTAGATACATGGCTAGTGGGTCTTCTAGCTTTTCACCAAACTTGAAGGCCGTTGCTGGTGCGGTAGGTGACACAAGAACATCAGCCTTTGCAAATGCGGCTTCAAAGTCACGCTGAATTAGTGTGCGAACTTTTTGTGCAGCACCATAGTAGGCATCGTAGTAACCGCTTGAGAGAGCGTATGTGCCCAAAATAATTCGACGCTTGACCTCAGGACCAAAACCTGCTTCTCGAGTTGCCGCCATCACGCGCTCGATAGTCGGGGCGCCGTCAGGGGTCACTCGCAAGCCAAAACGTACTGAGTCAAATTTAGCCAGGTTTGAAGAGGCTTCGGCCGGCAAAATTAGGTAGTAAGCCGCAATTGCATATTCAAAACTTGGGCATGACACCTCAACAATTTCTGCTCCGGCATTTTTCAAGAGTTCAAGACTCTCATTGAAACGTGCCGACACCTCAGGCTGAAATCCTTCACCGTTGAGTTGCTTGATTACGCCAATTCGCATGCCCTTGACATCAAGCTTCTTAGCAGCCTGTGTCATTGAACCTAGCGATTCAGGAAGTGAAGTGCTGTCGTGTGGATCGTGCCCTGCGATGACATCATGCAGCAGCGCTGTATCAAGTACATTTCTGGCCACCGGCCCAATCTGATCTAGCGAGCTAGCTAGCGCGACCAAACCGTATCTAGAGACCGCCCCGTAGGTTGGCTTTGTTCCAACTGTTCCGGTAACAAAGGCTGGGTATCTAATAGATCCGCCCGTGTCCGAACCAATCGCCAGCGGAGCCTGGAAGGATGCCACCGCGGAACTTGATCCTCCGCCTGAGCCACCTGGGATTCGTTCAAGATCCCAAGGGTTCTTGCTTGGTCCGTATGCCGAGAATTCAGTGGATGACCCCATGGCAAACTCATCCAGGTTGGTCTTGCCAAGAATTGGCATTCCGGCGGCACGAAGTTTCTGCACGACAGTTGCGTCGTACTGAGGAATCCAGCCCTCAAGAATTTTTGACCCCGATGTCGTCGGCGCATCGGTGGTGGTTAGGTTGTCTTTAACAGCGATAGGCAACCCGGCAAGTTCGTGCAGCTTTTCGCCAGCTGCGCGACGGCGGTCAACATCGGCGGCGGCGGCAAGTGCAGCCTCTGGGCCAACGTGCAAATAGCTGTGTACCTGACCATCTACCTGAGCCGTGCGATCCAAGTGAGCCTGTGTCAACTCAACCGAAGAAATTTCACCCTTGGTAAGCAGGTCCGCGAGCTCGGTCGCGTTTTTTCTAATCAGTTCTGACATTCGGCCTACTCCTCGTCCAGAATTGCGTGTACGCGGAATCTGCCATCAGCGCTGTCAGGAGCGGCAGATAGGGCCTGTTCCTGGGTCAATGAAGCCTCAACCACGTCTTCTCGATAGACGTTAGCCATCGGAATTGGGTGGCTCGTAGCAGGCACATCGCCGGCGACTGCGGCCTTAACGGTGGCCATCGAATCAACGATGAGACCCAATTGGCCGGCGAAAAGCTCGACTTCTTGGTCTGTTACGTCAATACGGGCCAAATTGGCCAGGTGCCTAACTAGATCGGGGGTAATTTCAGACATAGATCCACTCGCTGGGAATAGGTGATTGGCTATAAGCCTACCAAACGGCCAAATGTGGAGTTCCCCGAACAAACGCGCTAGAGGCCAAGATTTTCGGGGAAAACCCCCTATTTTGCCTGTAAACTCAGACAAGCAAACTAAGCGTCCAGCACCAAGGACGTTATCCGCTACCCCTTAGCAGTAAAGGCCAATATTTTGGAAAACGAACAGTTCACGATTGCATTCCGTGGCTACGAAAAGGACGAGGTTGACCGCGTTCTTGGTGAGCTTCGTGCAGAACTAGAGCACGTTCGCGAATACAACTTCAGCGCCTCAAGCGAAGTTGAGAATCTCAAATCAGAGCTTGACTCACTAAAGTCTCAGGTTAAAAAAGGTGGCGCCCCAGGATATGCCGAACTGGGAGCACAGTTTGAACAGACACTTCGTTTGGCAGAAGAGCAGGCAAAGAAGCTTGTTTCTGATGCTGGTCAAGATGCCATCAGAATTCGCGAAACTGCAAAAGCAGAAAGCGAGCAACTTACTCGTAAGGCTCAGGCAAAAGCAGACCGCGTAATCGCGGACGCTGAGGCAAAACTAAATGAAGCTCGCATTGACGCAGAGCGCCTGGCAGCAGAAATTCTAAGCAGCGCTAAGACTCGTGAGTCTGAAGCAGCTGAAAAGATTGGTACCGCTCAGCGTGAAGCTGCGGCAATCAAGTCTGAAGGTGAGCGCTACGCTGCAGAACTTCGCGCACAGGTGCACCGTGAAACTGAAGAAGCTCGTGCCCTTGCCACTGAACTTTCACAGAAGACTGCGCAAGCTCGTGTTGAACTAGAAGCAGAAATTAAGGCTAAGCGAGATGAAACAGAGCAGGAAGCGCTGCGTCTTTACCAGAACGCAGTTTCTCAGGCTCAGCAGGTCACCGATGAGGCAAACGCAACCCTTTCAGAAGCTTCTGCAAGAGCCGCTCAACTAATCTCTGAGGCAGACACCATCATGCGCGATGCGCACGAGAACTCCACTCAGCAACTTGAGGACGCTAACCGAACTGCCACGAATTTGATTAACCAGTCTCGTCGCCGAGCAGACATGCTGAGCCGCAAGGCAGAAGGCTTTGCAGCTAACGCGATCAAGGAAAGCGAAGATCGCCTAAACCGCATGAAGTCTGAGCGCACCGACATTGAGGAATTCCTTGGCACATTGAGAAACTTGATGACCACAGAGTCAATGGTTGCTGCCGATGAAAACACTGCTGTGGAGCAGCTAGAAGACTAATTCAACTTAAATAAATAATCCTCGAGAATAAATTTCTCGAGGATTTTTATTTGCCCTAACTTTTTGGTCAAGCCCCTAGGCGTCGCTGAAACTCTTCTTCTGTAATTACTTCGATTCCTAATTCTTCGGCCTTGGCTAATTTAGAACCTGCATTCTCGCCAGCGACAACAAATGAAGTCTTTTTTGAGACGGACGATGCTGCCTTACCTCCGTTGGAAATAATTGCCTCTTCAATTTCTTCGCGCGTGAATTCCTTTAGTGAACCGGTGGCGACAATACTCATGCCCTCGAATATGCCTCCCGCTGATGACGCAGCACCCGGACCCTGGTGCCCAGCAATCTCAAGTTGAACTCCAGCGGCGGCCCAGCGATCAATAATGTGGCGATGCCAGTCAACATCAATCCACTCTTTGATTGACTGCGCAAGGGTTTGGCCAACCCCATCAACCTGAGCCAATTCCATTTCAGACGCTGAGAAGATTCTTTCTAGTGAACCAAAGTACGAAGTCAAAGACCTGGCCGCGACTGGGCCAACGTGCCTGATTGACAGAGCGACCATAATTCGCCAAAGCGGTTTAGTTTTTGCTTCCTCAAGATTTCTGAGCAATTTCAATGCAACTTCCGCGGGCGTTCCATCTTTCTTACGGAAAAAATCCACAACCTTGACTTGGCCGCTTTCGTCAAGCTTGGGCAGTCCGGTGTCTGCGTCAAGCACTTCGGTACGAATTGGAAGCAAGTCATCAAGTTTCAAGTCAAATAGATCCGCCTCAGATTTGAGTGGAGCGCTGCTGCGATCAATTGGTTGAGTTAGAGCACAAGCTGCAACGTATCCCAACGCTTCAATATCTAGGACCCCTCGTGACCCAAGATAAGCAACACGTTCTCGCAGTTGCGCCGGACAACTCTTGGAATTCTGGCAACGAAGGTCAACATCGCCTTCAGATGAAGGGGCCAATTCGGAGCCGCAATCTGGGCACTTTCTAGGCATCACGAATGCCTTCTCCGAACCTGTTCGCAGTTCAACCACCGGACCCAAAATTTCTGGAATGACATCACCAGCTTTACGCAGAACTACGGTGTCGCCAATCAAAATTCCTTTGGCTTTCACAACATCTTGGTTGTGCAGTGTGGCAAACTCAACGACTGACCCCGCCACTTTTACGGGTTCTACAACTGCGTAAGGGGTGGCTCTTCCAGTGCGTCCTACCGATACTCGAATGTCCAATAATTTTGTGTTCACCTGTTCAGGCGCATACTTATAGGCAATTGCCCACCGAGGCGCTCTGCTCGTGAAGCCAAGTTCTCGCTGTTTGGCTAGTTCATCGATTTTGACTACTACCCCGTCAATTTCGTGTTCCAGCTTGTGTCGGTTTTTTTCAAATTCATTGATGTATTTCAGTACCTCGTTGACACCTGCCACCACGCGGTATTTATCGGTTATAGGAAGTCCCCAACTAGACAAAAGTTGATACAAATCCGATTGGTTGACTGCTGTTGAATCAGGCCAAGCCCCAATGCCATGAACCAGCATCTGCAGTGGTCTCGAAGCAGTGACGCTGGAATCTTTTTGTCTCAGCGAACCAGAAGCTGAATTTCGAGGATTTGCGAAAGGTGGCTTTCCTTCTGCCACTAATCCTTCGTTTAACTTGGCAAAGTCAGCAACGCCAAAGAAAATCTCTCCACGAATCTCTACCTGCTTTGGATGACCCTTGCCCTTGAGTTTTTTAGGAATGGAAGCGATGGTTAGGACATTTGCAGTTACATCCTCGCCAACTACTCCATCACCTCTGGTTGCCGCAGAAACCAATTGGCCATTTAGGTACCTGAGATTTACGGCTAGACCGTCAATCTTTAGTTCGCAGAGATAAGGTCCCGCTCCCACTCGATCCGCCCAAGTTTTAAATTCCTGCTCGGAGAAGACATTGTCTAGGCTCATCATTCGCTCAAGATGCTCAACCGGAGCGAACGCTTGATTGGCTGTACCGCCAACGGTCTGAGTAGGGCTGTCGCCAGTAATTAGTTCGGGATATTTTTGCTCGAGTGAAACCAATTCAAGATGAAGTTCGTCATATTCTGCATCGCTAATGAGCGATGAGTTGCCTTCGTAGTAAGCCCTGCGATGGCGATTAAGCTCGTCAACTAGTTCGGCAACGCGCTTCACCGCTTCGTTTGGATGGGTCATTCTGCATTCACCGGCACAGCACTTGTAGTTTTATCAATTGTGGTTTGACCCAACACCCTAGTTTCAGAATAGATAACCGCCGTCTGACCGGGGGCCACGCCCAAGAGTGGGTCAACTAAACGAATGACCATTTGATCATCAACGATTGCAAATTTAGCTGGCACGGCGTCTCCGTGAGCGCGAACTTGAACCAGAACAGACGCCCATTCTGAAGTTTGAGCCGGCGCTTTGCCGCACCAGGTGTATTTAGATCCATGCAGTTCCGAAATCGCAAGCGCAGCCTGCGGACCTACGACGACAGTTTTAGTTTTTGGACTAATTTCCAACACGTAGCGAGGTTTTCCATCAGCTGCAGGTTTGCCAAGCGATAACCCTTTGCGCTGACCAACGGTAAATTCATGGGTTCCAGAGTGATCACCCAAGACATTTCCTTGGCGATCCACAATTTTGCCCGGAGCTTTGCCTACTTTCTCTGATAGCCAATCTTGAGTATCGCCCTCAGGAATGAAGCAAATGTCATAACTATCTGGCTTATTGGCCACCGATAGCCCTCGGCGGTCAGCCTCTTTTCTGATGTCATTCTTTGAAGCGGCGGCACCGAGCGGAAACATGGAATGCTTCAACTGATCTTCGGTGAGCACCCCAAGAACATACGATTGGTCTTTTGCCATTTCATTACTTCTGTGCAGTTCTAGATTTCCCGCTTCATCTGTCAACAGCGATGCGTAATGGCCGGTGCAAACGGCATCAAAGCCCAACGCCAGTGCCTTTTCCAAAAGTGCCGCGAATTTGATTCGCTCGTTGCAGCGCATACATGGGTTTGGAGTTCTGCCAGCTTGATACTCAGCAATAAAATCATCCACGACGTCGGTCTTGAATTTTTCTGAAAAATCCCAGACGTAAAAAGGGATTCCCAAAACATTCGCAGCTCTTTGGGCATCCATTGAATCTTCGATTGTGCAGCAACCCCTTGAGCCCGTGCGCAAAGTACCGGAATTACGAGAAAGCGCAAGGTGCACACCCACAACCTCATGACCGGCTTCAACTGCTCGGGCGGCGGCTACGGCCGAATCCACCCCACCAGACATTGCTGCTAGGACTTTCATGCTGCGAAAACCTTCATCATGCAAGTCTAACTTTGGGTTATCAAATTAAATTGAGGTCAACTATTTAGACGGAAGCCCGGCTTTGAGGGCCCCCTGGTAGGCCGAAGGGAAGGC
>JBFYON010000036.1:0-5399 GCA_041303755.1 Micrococcales bacterium
AATTTATCGCGTGCGTCTTCTACATTTCTTCGAGCTTTTTGTCCGGCGCCGTGCACAGAGGAAGGATTACCAATTACCTGAAGTTGCTCTAAATAATTCTGCAGAATCTCCGGTCTTATTGGAGTCGTTGCCGCATGGTCTAGATAGACGCTCATAATAATTAGCCTAGTTCCAACAATTAATAGAGAAGTGCCGCCAACGCGCGGCGTGCGTGTGCCAACTCGGGAGCGTCCGGAGGTGAAATTTCAAACAATTCCAATAGATGTTTGCGAAGCTTTTCGCGTTCTTCTTTATCGGCGACGGCAAATCTGGTGAGAATAGCTTGATAGCCCTCAGCGCTATGCCCTACAGCAACACAGGCATCCGCCTTGGTGATCGCGGAATCAAAATCACTTGGAGTTAATGAAAGTGCCTTTTCAAAATCCAAGCCATCAGTTCTAAGCAGCAATTTAGCCTGAGCGAGTCCAGCTACTGCCATTGAGTCGGCAGGGTTCTCGTTAATGGCCGATTCATACTGCTTCACCGCTTCGGCATAATTCCCCGCGTCAATGGCATCAAAAGCGGCTTTGTGTTTTGCCGGTAACTCGGGAAGTTGCGGTTCGCTAAATTCTGTTGAGACTTGCAGAAGTCCGTTCACTCCATTTTCGGCTGCTACCTGAAGCAAGCGATCTAAAACAGTCTGCACGGTTTCTAGCGTCTGATCACCCTCAAATAATGGAATTGGCTGACCCTTAACCATCGCTACCACGCTAGGCACTTCTTTGACCCCAAACGCTTGGGCAACCTGAACTGATGCTTGGGTATCAACCCTGAGTAGAAACATCTTCCCAGCCAAAGCCCTGACCAGTCGCTCTAGCTTTTCACTGAGAGTTACGCTGCCCTCTAAATCTGAGGCGTAAAAATCAATTAGCACGGGAACGGTATTTGAAATCGTCACGAAGTTTTTTAGGTTAGCCTCGGTGCCAACGGCGCATAAATCCGGGACGTTTATTGTCGAGCCAGCGCTTATTGCACCCGTTCCAGGAGCCTGGGAAGCCGGGTCTGGTTTTCGCAAGCTTGAAAGATCTACAGCTCCAGAAAGATTTGCCTTCGACATGAAGTCACTCACTTCTAAAGACTCCTGACACTTATTAGACCCTGAGAAACACCAAGCAACCTGATTCCCGCTGCATCACTAAGCGCCGGAACATAGAACAGCATCATGTCGCCATAAACACTGGTAATCCCTCTGGTCGAACCATCTGCCCCCAGAAGTATTTTTTCCTGGCCCGATACCGCAACTGCGGAACCCCGAGTCTTTGGCTTAATGATGTAGGTATCCTTCATATAAACCGCTACCAATGCGCCGGCTGTGCTGGTTGCCAAGGATAGAACGTTTTTGTTACCTAGTGAATGCTTGAAGGTAATTTTGCCTGTGGTGAGATTTTCAACCTGAGTTCTTTGACTTTCGGAAACTTGCTTGAAGAACTCATCGTTGGCGGTGTCAAATAGACCAAAACTTAAGCTAGCTGCTCCGTTATCGAGAATGTCGCCATAGCCGGTGGCGATATCTTTAGGAGCAAGCTTAAGGAACAGTGAGTCTTCCTGAACAGGAATCGCGCCCAACTCGGAAGCTGGAACTTCAGGAATTTTTGCTCCCGGCATCAATCGAATGTTGTACCAGAGCAAGTACTGACTGCGCGGAGTTTCTTGCTGCATCACCAACATTTGCGGAAGTGCGTCGTCGCCCGGCTCATCAGTTACAACCATTAACGTGCGTGGCCAAGAATCAGTTGCAGCTGGCAAGCTGAACGTAATTGGCTTAGAGACAATTTTGGGCATTGGGGCAACGCTTGCTGAACTGGTTCTCAAAACGTAGTTGGCCGTGCGCTGCTCCAGGGCAGGTCCGGTGAATCTTGTGGTCAAAATTTTCTTATCGGAAACCAAGTCAGCATCTTTTGCTACCTGCTCCAAATCCAAAAGAATTTTATTTACCTGCACCGCGTTTAGAGCAACTGGCGGAACCTCAATCGCCGAAATTGAAGGTTCTGGTGTTGAGATTGGTTTTTCTGGAGAACTGCAGCCGCTGCTGGTGGCCAAAATGATAATTGCTGTAGGAATAGCAATGAATGCCCTGCCAGCGGCGCGACGACCTCTAACGGGTGCGTTGGCTTTATTTCTTTTCACCTTGTACTGAGGCGGCTTGGGTGCTGTTGGAGTGCGACGCCTTGGGCCTCTGGATTTGCGCATATGCCGGTAGGCGATGTAGTTCATAATCAGCGCTGCAAGCAGCAGAGCCATGCCTGCAATCAGAAGAATGTTCGAACGAGTCAAATCATTTGCTATCGGCCAAATTATCTTTAGCGATTTTGGTAGTGGCTTAATTCCATCGCTAGCGACGAGAACTGCCCCCTCTTCAGATCTATCAACCAGAATCTGAGCGAAAGACTCGCCAATCTCCTGCGAGCGCCAAAGATCGGCACCGATAGGGCTATCGATGTTTTCATACCCCTCATTCGGAAGCACTTCTATTTTTTTGCCCCCCTTGGCAAAAACAATCTGCTCGTGCGCCGCGGTACCAACCCAGGCCACAAGGTCTTTTTCGCGACCGGTAGCCAAGAAGGTGGCCTTGGCTCCAGAAACCTCAATTATTGGGTTGCCTGGGTGCTTAGCAAGGGTCTTGGCCGGGATGATTGCCAAGGATTTAGGGGTGGAAAACTCTAAAGTCTCCGAGTAATTGGCGGGTGGGGCCCAAATAGTGCGCTCAGCCACCCCAAAAAGGAGCGCAAACACCGATACGACGAATAGCGCGGCAGCAATCAAAAAGCGCATGCGATATCCAATCAGGGTAAACTTGGCTCGGGCAGGATTGCCCTCACTATTCTACCCAAGTGCCTAGGAGCCCACCTTTTGTCAGGCGAAGAGACCCAATTTCCAGTAGTCATGCGTGGCTACGAGCGAGCAGCGGTTGATGACGCCATTTTGGACCTCCGCAGGGAGCTAATGCACCTTTCGGCTCAAAATGCCCAGTTGGCCCAGGAATTGAAGGCTGCGGTGGCTGAGCTGGAGCAGGCCAGAGTAGGCCTTGCTGAGGCCGGTGACCCTAGTTATTCGGGTGTGGGAGCCAGAGCAGCATTGATTCTGAGCACCGCCGAAGATCAGGCGCTGAAGCTCACTCAGGACGCTGAGCGCGAGATTGAACGCCAGAAAAGGACCCTAAACGAGGAAATCGATAATCTTCGCGGCGAAGCCAAGGGTTACTATGACTCCCTAGTCGCTGAGGCTCAACGACGTGCTGACCGTATCGTTGTTGCAGCTAGAAGTGATTACGACGACATGCTGTCGCAAGCCCGTTCAGAGGCTACCCGCATCAGCGAAGAGTCAATTCGTGAGGCAGGTTCAATCAGGGGTGCCATCTCTACTGAGGTAGCGAAGATGAAGGCAACCGCCAAGCGAGAGATCGAAGCTCAAAAGGCTGCCGTGGAGCGCGATTTGGCTGAACGAAAACTAATTGCCTTCCGAGAACTTAGCGCAGGGGTAAACATAGAGACGGCCAACACCCTGATCACTCAGCAGGCCCGTATTGATCTGGAACTTGAACTAACGGCAAGGCGCCAAGAAGCCGAAGCTGAGTACCTTCGAAAGCATCAAGAGGCTGTAGCTGCAACTCAAAAGTATCTTGACGATGCCAACGCTCAACTTTCAAATGCACTCA
The DNA here is from genome assembly GCA_041303755.1 of Micrococcales bacterium. Classification (GTDB taxonomy): domain Bacteria; phylum Actinomycetota; class Actinomycetes; order Actinomycetales; family Microbacteriaceae; genus Rhodoluna. The sequence continues at coordinate 3,695 of JBFYON010000036.1, forward strand.
CCAGGGCAAACGCCGCACGTCTAGAGGCAGAAACTCTTGAAGCTGCTGCAATTTCAATCAACCAACAGACGACTGAAGCGGCTCGCAAGAAAGCAGATGCGATTATCGCCGCGGCCGAAGCTGAAGCTAGATCGGTGACCAGCCAATCCCACCAAGAAGTGGAACAGAAATACGCTCAGGCAAAGACCGAGCTAGAGAAGCTTCAGTCCGAGCGAGAGTCAGTAGAGGTTTATCTAAAGAACCTTCGAAATGTCCTAAAGGGCGCCACTGGTGGCAACGAGAATCCAACAAACTAAGCCGATAGATTAGGCACATGCAGTCAAACTTTAAAGTTACTAACGCCTTTCAACTTGGACTCCTTGGTGGCCTAGGAGTTCTGACTGCGCTTGTAATTGGTGGGGCCATAACTACCCTGGCCAACATAATTACCTATATTGCAGCTGCAATTTTTATTGCTCTTGGCCTTGAGCCACTGGTGGCAACTATTACCAAGTGGGGCTTGCGCCGTAGATACGCGATTCTTTCGGTAATGATTTCGTTGCTTGCAGTCATAGCTTTCTTAATTGCAGCGGTGTTTCCAACCCTCGCCTCTGAGGCGGCAAACTTCATTAAAACCGCACCGGTATTTTTAGCTGGCGTAAATAATCTGCCATTGGTTGTTCAACTGGATGCCCAATTTGGTGGAGCAATCTCCGATGCGCTGGATAGCGCTGGTAGCTACCTGGGCGACAGCAGCAACTGGCCAATAATGCTGGGCGGCGTGGTCCAAGTTGGACTTTCAATTTTTAACGGGTTTTTTGGCGTCCTAATTGTGATCATTCTGAGCCTGTATTTCATGGCATCAATGACCTCCTTCAAGAAGTGGCTTTACGAACTGGTCTCTGCATCTAAGCGAGACAAGTTCTCTGACATTGCAGAACAAATTGCAAATTCAGTTGGCCGCTACGTAATGAGCCAGGTCACCATCGGTTTCATTCAAGCGGTTTTGGTTTTCATTCTGCTCACCATCACTGGAGTTCCGTTTGCTTTGGTAATTTCGGCAATGGCCTTCTTGCTGGGACTGATTCCACTGGTTGGGTCAATCACCTCAGCAACAATTGCAACCCTGGTAGCACTGAGCGTCTCGCCGACCACCGCGCTAATTGTGGCGGTCAGCTACATCATTTACATGCAGATTGAGGCATACGTCATCACCCCTCGAATTATGAGTAGGGCCATTGAGGTTCCAGGTGCGGTTGTAGTTGTTGCCGCACTTGCCGGTGGAGCGCTTCTTGGCGTGCTTGGTGCCTTGGTGGCTATTCCAATTGCCGCTTCGATAATTCTGGTGATACGTCAGGTGTTAGTGCCTTATCAAGACCAACGCTAGAACAGCTTAGGTATCCGCAATCCAGCTAGAAGGCAGCGGATATGCGCCGGGGTTTACCAGTTTTGTGATCTCGTTTAGTACCCTGGTGGTTGCTTCTTCGCCAACCCAAAGATGTTTAGCCCCCGCTACTGCGATCAACTCGATGTGTGGAATTTTAGAGAATCTAGCTTCGGCATCGGCTGGTTTCAAGTAATCATCGTGTTCAGGAATAAGTGCTGAAAGTTTTCTTGGGTTCCCCACCCAGTTCTGTAGGTCTTCATCGGTGGCTCTATGAAGAGGTGGCGATAAAAGAATGGCCCCGCTTATTTCTTTATTGAATCCATACTTTAGGGCGAGTTC
>JBFYON010000037.1:0-7568 GCA_041303755.1 Micrococcales bacterium
AGAGAAAGTACGTGTCTAGACATCTTTACTCCATCCCATCCCACAGCGGCGCCGCATCGCGAGCGTACTGAACTTCGTCGTTTGAAAGACCAGCAGCAACCATTGGCCAAACCATGGCGTCGCGGCTAACAATGAAGTCGATAACTACTGGGCGGTCGTTAGTTGCAATTGCCAACTTGATCGCTGCGTCAATTTCTTCTTCTTTTTCAACACGGATTGCCAGGCAACCGTAGGCCTCAGCAAGCTTTACGAAATCAGGAATCATCACGGTATCGGTACCGGTGTTGAGATCTGTGTTCGAGTAGCGCTCGTTGTAGAAAAGTGTCTGCCACTGACGAACCATGCCAAGCGAAGAGTTGTTGATGATCGCAACCTTGATTGGAATGTTGTTGATTGCACAGGTGGCCAACTCTTGGTTTGTCATCTGGAAACAACCGTCGCCGTCAATTGCCCAAACCAAACGATCCGGCTGACCAACTTTTGCACCCATAGCGGCAGGAACCGAGTAGCCCATAGTTCCAGCTCCGCCAGAGTTCAACCAGGAGTTTGGTCGCTCGTATTTGATGAACTGCGCACTCCACATTTGGTGCTGTCCAACGCCAGCTGCGTAAATTGCCTCAGGCCCGGAAAGCTCACCAATTCTCTGAATCACGTGCTGCGGAGAAAGCTTGCCGTCATCTTCGTGGGTGTAGCCCAGTGGATAGCGGGTTACAAGCCCGTCAATAAATGTCCACCAATCTTTTATGTCTTGCTTGGTGGTCTTCAGTGCTGATGGAAGTTCGGCATTTAGTTCTGTGATGACCTCTTTGGCGTCGCCAACGATTGGCACATCAGCAAAACGGATTTTGCCAATCTCAGCCGGGTCAATGTCAACGTGAATAACTTTGGCGCCAGGCGCAAAGCTCTTTACATCGCCGGTAACGCGGTCATCGAATCGAGCGCCCAACGTAATTAGAAGGTCCGCCTTTTGCAGAGCGGTAACCGCCGGCACAGTTCCGTGCATGCCAGGCATGCCTAGGTTCTGCCTGTGTGAATCAGGGAACGCACCGCGAGCCATCAGGGTGGTCACAACCGGTGCATTGATAAGTTCAGCAAGCTTTAGAAGTTCTTTGTGAGCGCCAGCACGAATCACGCCACCGCCAACGTAAAGAACTGGCTTCTTTGATTCGGCAATCATTTGTGCCGCAGCCTGAATCTGCTTTCCGTGTGGCTTGGTTACCGGCTTGTATCCAGCTAGTTCAACCTTTGGTGGCCAAATAAATTCAGCCTTAGCCTGTTGCGCATCTTTTGTAACGTCAACCAAGACCGGACCAGGTCGTCCGGTAGTTGCAATCATTACTGCGGAGGCAATAACTTCTGGAATATCTTCTGCCTTAGTAACCAAGAACGAGTGCTTGGTAATTGGCATGGTGATACCAACGATGTCGGCCTCTTGGAAGGCATCAGTGCCAATAAGTTTTGAACCAACCTGACCGGTAATTGCTAGCAATGGAACAGAGTCCATGTAGGCATCTGCAATTGCTGTAACTAGGTTGGTTGCACCCGGACCGGATGTTGCAATGCAAACACCAAGACGACCCGATGCAGATGCATAACCTTCGGCAGCGTGACCGGCACCCTGTTCGTGTCGCACCAAAATGTGACGGATCTTTTTTGAATCCATTAGTGGGTCGTAGGTCGGCAAAATTGCGCCGCCCGGCAAACCAAAAATGTCCTCAATACCTAGCAACTCCAGACTGCGAATAATCGCAGCGGCGCCGGTTAGAACTTCGTTAGCCATTTAATTCAATCCTCGTTAGCTGTGCGTGTATGAAGCGATTAAATGCGAATTAGCCGCAGTACGCGCCCTCTGCTGCAGAGTGCACGAGCTTTGAGTATTTCGCGAGAACGCCTCGGGTATAGCGCGGTGGAAGAGACTGCCAATTTTGCTTGCGGGCAGCCAACTCTTCAGGCTCAACGAGTAGTTCGAGCGATCGAGAAGCGATGTTGACTCGAATCAAGTCGCCATCGCGAACCAGAGCAATTGGTCCACCTTCGGTGGCCTCTGGTGCAATGTGTCCGATGCAAAGGCCGGTTGTGCCGCCTGAGAATCGTCCGTCTGTTAATAGTAGGACATCCTTGCCTAAACCGGCACCCTTGATTGCGCCGGTGATGGCCAGCATCTCACGCATTCCAGGGCCACCCTTTGGGCCTTCGTAGCGAATAACCACTACATCTCCGGCCTTGATATTGCCGTCTGTGAGTGCATCCATGGCAGCACGCTCGCGCTCAAAAACGCGAGCTGGGCCGGTAAATTCCTCAAGATCAAAGCCGGCGGTCTTTACTACTGCACCTTCAGGGGCCATCGATCCCTTAAGAATAGAAATGCCACCGGTTTTGTGTATTGGGTTGTTCAACGCACGAATGATCTTGCCATCTGGGTCAGGCGGATTAATTCCTGCAAGATTCTCAGCCATGGTCTTGCCTGTCACGGTCATTACATCTCCGTGCAAAAGGCCCGCGTCAAGCAGTGCCTTCATTACAACCGGCACTCCACCCACGCGGTCAACGTCGTTCATCACGTAGCGGCCAAAAGGCTTTAGGTCCCCTAGGTGTGGAACCTTGTCGGCAATGCGATTGAAATCGTCAAGCGAAAGATCTACCTCAGCTTCACGGGCAATCGCCAAAAGGTGCAGCACAGCATTGGTTGAACCACCAAATGCCATGGTTACAGCGATTGCGTTTTCGAATGCCTTCTTGGTCATAATGTCGCGAGCGGTAATTCCCTTGCGAAGAAGTTCAACCACTGCCTCACCTGATCGGTGTGCCCAATTATCGCGGCGGCGGTCAGCTGCCGGTGGCGCTGCAGATCCCGGAAGGCTCATGCCCAGCGCTTCAGCGATTGAAGCCATCGTGTTAGCGGTGTACATACCTCCGCAGGCACCTTCGCCTGGGCAAATTGCGCGCTCGATGCGGCCAAGGTCTTCTTCAGACATCTTGCCAGCTTTGCAAGCACCAATTGCCTCAAAGGCATCGATGATGGTTACTTCTTTTTCAGTACCATCTTCAAGCTTTACCCAGCCCGGCATGATTGAGCCGGCGTACAAAAACACCGATGAAAGATTTAGTCGAGCCGCTGCCATCAACATACCCGGCAGTGACTTGTCGCAACCGGCCAACAAAACCGATCCATCTAGACGCTCCGCCTGCATCACTGTTTCAACTGAGTCGGCGATTACTTCGCGAGAGACCAAGGAAAAGTGCATTCCCTCGTGACCCATTGATATGCCATCTGAAACTGAAATTGTTCCGAATTCAAGCGGGTATCCGCCTGCTGCGTGCACGCCCTGCTTCGCGGCTTCTGCCAGACGGTCAAGGGAAAGGTTGCACGGAGTCACTTCTGACCAAGAACTGGCGACACCAATTTGTGGCTTTACCCAGTCCTCATCACCCATTCCGACAGCGCGAAGCATTCCTCGCGAAGCGGCTTTTTCGATTCCATCGGTAACGTCACGAGAACGTGGCTTGATATCTGCAGACATAGAGCAAGTCTAATCTTTTAGGGCAGTCCGTGGATAGCCGATGAAGCCCTAAAATTGGGGACTAAAACTCGCCGAATAGAGCTGCTAAGCCAAGACCCACTGCAATGAAAATAGGGATAGCCATTGCAAGAAGGGCTGCTCCAATGACATCCCACATGCTGTTTGCTTCTTTTTTCATGTCCTGCTCCAAATCCTTGCCTCTGCGGTATTTGCTGTTGCTCAATCTAACCGATACCTAGGGCGAAAATTCCTGTCTAAGAACATTTTCAGGAAAAGAAAATCTTGGCAGATTTAGAAAGGTAACCTATAAAGGTGAGTTCCCCTAAGTTGTCAAAGAAGCCATCCAGCCTTGCGCTTTATAACAAGGCTGCCGAGGCTTCATCGGCTGTAGTGATTAGAAACTACTCCACCTCGTTTGGCTGGGCAACCAAACTTCTTGGTAAAGAAGATCGTCACCATGTGCGCAACATCTACGCGTTAGTACGTGTTGCCGATGAAATCGTTGACGGCGCAGCGGCCGAGGCTTTGACCTCGGCAATCGGACTTGACCCACATGCCATGCTCGACAAATTTGAGCAAGAAACTTACCGAGCCGTTGAATGCGGATTCAGCACCAACCTGGTAATCCATGCCTTTGCGCTAACAGCTAGATACGCAGGTATCAAGCGTGACCTGATCCAACCGTTCTTTAATTCAATGCGAACCGATCTATTTCAGCGGGTACACGATAAGCGCAGCTTTGAGGCCTACATCTATGGCTCAGCTGAAGTTGTTGGGCTGATGTGTTTGCAAGTTTTCCTCAGCCGCACTTCAACTCGTGACGAGGAAAAAGCTGAATTTGTAGCTGGCGCTAGAGCGCTTGGAGCAGCATTCCAGAAAGTAAACTTCCTGCGAGATCTATCAGCCGATTTTGACAAACTTGGCAGGTCATACTTTCCGCTTATTCGAGTGGAAGACTTCAATAATTCGGAGCGCGACCGCCTGGTCGACGACATCAGGAATGACTTGAATACATCAAAGGTTGCACTGAATAAGCTCCCTTTGAGTTCAAAGCGAGCTGTTGGTGCGGCCCTGATGTTCTTCGAGGCGCTCAACAACAAGATCGCCGCAACCCCAGCAAATCAATTGATTCAAAAGCGAATTCGCGTAAACAATGCGCAAAAGATTTTTATCCTTCTAAAAGCCACGTTTGGAGTGTCCCCTAAGTGAGTCAAAAAACTGCAGTCGTAATTGGTGGCGGAATCGCCGGATTGGCGACGGCGGGTCTTCTGGCTAAAGCCGGAATGAAGGTGACTGTCCTTGAGGCCCGTGAAAAGGTTGGCGGCCGCGCTTACATTTGGGAAAAAGATGGCTTCAAATTTGATATGGGTCCGTCTTGGTATTTGATGCCAGAGGCCTTTGATCAATTCTTCAAGCTAATGGGTACCACAGCTGAGAAAGAACTTAATTTGGTTCAGCTGGACCCTGCGTACCAAACCCGCAACGAGGGCTTCAAAGAGAAGCTAGTAATAAAAAAGAATCTCGAAGACAACAAAAAGCTTTTTGATTCAATTGAACCTGGCGCTGGCGCTCGACTACAGGATTACATTGACTCTGCGAAAGACACGTACGACCTTTCAATCAAGCACTTTTTGTACACCAACTTTCAAAATGCAAAGTCATTCATCCAACCTGAAGTACTAGCGCGACTTGGAAAATTTCTGAAGCACCTGGTTACGCCGCTTGATACTTTTGCCGGCAAGCACGTTAAAGATGCACGTCTTCGTAAGATTCTTGATTTTCCTGCCGTGTTCCTGGGTGCATCGCCCTATGACACCCCAAGCATGTACCACCTGATGACTCACGTTGACATGAATGTTGGAGTCTTCTACCCGATGGGCGGCTTCTACACACTTATCGAAGCAATTGAGAACCTGGCAAAAAAACACGGTGCCACGGTAAACACAAACTCCAAAGTCACAAAGATTGCAACCGAAAAAGGCAAAGCTACGGGCGTCTACGTTGGCGAGGTTTTCTACCCAGCAGACGTTGTAGTCGGAAACGCTGACCTGCACCACATTGAGACTTCACTGCTAAACCCTGAAGATCAGACTCTGCCTGCCAAATGGTGGGAGAACAAAGTACCGGGGCCATCAGCGATGCTTTTGTACTTAGGAGTTAAAGGTCGAGTTCCGCAGTTGGATCACCACACCCTTCTTTACACAGAGGACTGGGCCAAAAACTTTGAAGAGGTTTTCAGAACGCCAGCGCAAAAAGCAAAAACTGGTGCGACTAACAAAATTCCTTCGCCTGCTTCTCTGTATATCTGCACCCCAAGCGTGACCGATTCATCGGTTGCCCCAGAGGGATACGAAAACATATTTGTTCTAGTGCCAATTGCGGCCGACCCGCTTCTTGGCAAGGGCGGCATTGATGGCAATGGCGACCCTGCTTTTGAGGCTGCGGCAGATGAAATTATCAAGCAGATTTCCGAGTGGTGCGAAATTCCGGACCTTGCAGAACGAATTGTGGTTCGGCGAACTATGGGGCCGCAAGACTTTGTGGACGACCTGAATGCTTGGTCAGGCACAGCTTTAGGGATGGCACACACCCTGATGCAAAGCGCATTCTTTAGACCAACCAACAAGAGTAAAAAGGTGAAGGGTCTTTACTACGCGGGTCACCACACGATTCCAGGTATTGGATTACCGATGTGCCTAATTGGTGCTGAACTTCTTTATAAGAGATTCGTAAATGACCGCAGTGCAGGTCCGCTAGCAAATGAAATCATGCCGGTTGGCGAGAACGGATGGAAAGGACTCAAGTGAGTTTCCTTTACCTTATTGGATTAATCTTCGCCATTGCTGGCCTTGCACTATTGGACTTTCGTCACAAGCTGGCCTTTGCAAAAAACGCACGATACTTTTGCGTGATTCTTTTTGCCGTGGCATTTTTTCTAACCTGGGATTATGCAGGAATATCACTCGGAATCTTTTTCCGTGGCGAAACATCACTCCTCTCGGGATTCTTAATCTCAGAGGAATTGCCGCTTGAGGAAGTGTTCTTTCTCATCCTGCTCAGCTACAACGCACTTCTACTTCTGAAAGCCTTCATGAGGTTTGAGAACAATAGAGTGAAAAAATGAACTACCTAGCACTCAATGCAATTTTCTTGGGCGCACTAGCCCTACTTACAATTCCTGTCGTGAAGCAGTTACCTTGGCGAGCAATTAGTTTGGCAACTGCTGCGTTACTCGCCGTAACGGCAGTTTTCGACAATGTCATTATTGGCTTAGGAATTGTTGCTTACGACGAAAGCAAAATCTCGGGAATCAAAATTGGACTTGCACCGATTGAAGACTTTGCCTACTCGCTAGCGGCTCCCATTTTGATTTCCTTGGTAATGGAATACATGAAAGTTCTGCGATGGAAACCCTGAAGCAACTCTTTTGGTCATCTCGTCCAATCTCGTGGATAAATACGGCATACCCATTTGGACTTGCGTACTGGTTAGCCACGGGCGATACCGGGGCCACTCTTTGGATTGGCGTGCTGTTCTTTCTAATCCCCTACAACCTATTGATGTATGGCATTAATGACGTATTTGATTATGAAAGTGACCTTAGGAATCCCAGAAAAGGAGGGATTGAAGGGGCGCTGCTGGACCCTAAGTGGCATGCGGTAACAGTGAAGGCTGCAATCTGGAGTTGCATCCCTTTCGTTATCTATTTGACAGTGGTTGGCAGTTCAAGTTCGACGAGCTGGTTGTACCTGACTCTGTTCACTGTGATTGCCTACAGCGCAAAGGGTCTGAGATTTAAGGAAAAGCCATTCCTTGATTCACTAACTTCAAGCAGCCATTTCGTTGGGCCGATGATCTTTGGTCTTTCGCTTGCCGAGGTAAACATTGCGCAGCCGCAAATCCTTATCGCGATAAGTGCATTTTTGCTCTGGGGTATTGCTTCTCATGCATTTGGTGCGGTGCAAGATGTGCTCGCTGACAGAGAAGGTGGCATTGCCTCTATTGCAACAGTGATTGGTGCAAGAGCAACAGTGCGAGTATCACTAG
>JBFYON010000038.1:0-10841 GCA_041303755.1 Micrococcales bacterium
CCCTTGGTGACGTCACCAACAGGAACAGAGATTGGAGCGCCGGTGTCTGCAACTTCAGCACCGCGAACCAAACCATCGGTTGGCTTTAGGGCGATAGCGCGCACCAGGTCATCTCCGAGGTGCTGAGCAACCTCAAGAGTAAGAGTGGTCTTCTCGCCTGCAACCTCTAGCTCTGTGGTCAGAGCGTTGTAGATAGCAGGGATGGCATCGTGCGGGAACTCGATGTCAACAACTGGTCCGGTAACGCGTGCAATGCGTCCAACTCCAGCCTTGTTCTTGGTCTCGGCCATTTCTCTTTCTTTCTCTTAGTCCTGGTTGTCAGCAGTAGACAGTGCGTCTGCTCCACCAACAATTTCGGAAATCTGTTGCGTAATTTCTGACTGACGCGCAGCGTTTGACAGGCGTGTGTAGTTCTTAATGAGCTTGTCTGCGTTGTCAGTTGCCGACTTCATGGCCTTCTGACGAGCTGCGTGCTCTGATGCTGCAGACTGCAGCATTGCGTTGTAAATACGGCTTTCGATGTAAACCGGTAGCAAGGCATCTAGCACCTTGTTTACATCTGGTTCAAATTCATACAGTGGGAAAACATCGTTGGCAGCCGGAGCTTCAACGCCTTCAACAATCTCAAGTGGCAACAAACGAACGACCTCAGGAACCTGAGCAATCATCGAAATGAAGCGGTTTGAAACTAGGTGAATCTCGTCAACGCCACCGTCTTTGTAATCGGTGTTGAAGGCGGCCACTACAGCATCTGCGATTTCTTTAGCGGTACCAAACTGAGGAAGGTCAGACCCACCAATCCAGCTCTGCACGAATGCCTGTCGACGGAACCCAAAGTAAGCAACAGACTTACGACCAACTAGGTAGTAAACAACTTCTTTGCCCTGCTCTTTGAGTAGGTTGGTTAGCTGCTCAGCTTCCTTTAGAACGTTCGATGAAAACGCTCCGGCTAGACCACGGTCAGAAGTGAAAATCACAACTGCTGCGCGGTCAATACGAGCTGGCTCGGTGGTTAGCGGGTGATCAACATTCGAGAATGTTGCCACCGCAGAAACCGCGCGAGTAACTGCACGCGAATAAGGCGTTGAAGCCGCTACACGCTGCTGCGCCTTGTTAATTCGCGAAGCGGAGATTAGTTCCATGGCGCGAGTAATCTTCTTGGTCGTCTGCGCAGACTTAATTTTTTGTCTGTAGACGCGAAGCTGTGCTCCCATGTTCTCTCCTCGCTCTCTTTATCTGGATGATTGATTTCAGGTTGTTCGCTGGCTAAAAAGAATTACTTCTTTTTCTGCTTAACGATTTTTTCCTGGTTGACGTCTTCTTCTTCAAGTACCTCAGCTGAGTTAGAAGCCAACGGTGCTCCGGCCTTAGTCGCAAAGCTCTTCTTGAACTTGGCAACTTCCTTCTCTAGCTCTGCAACGGTGTCGCTCTCAAGCTTGCTGGTCTCACGGATTGTGGTCAGGATCTTGGTGTTGCGACGAAGGTGCTCTAGAAGCTCAGCCTCAAAACGTAGAACGTCTTCAACTGGAACCTCATCTAGCTTGCCGGTTGTACCAGCCCAGATAGATACGGTCTGCTCTTCAACTGGGAACGGTGAGTACTGAGGCTGCTTTAGAAGCTCCATCAGACGTGCACCGCGAGCAAGCTGCTGACGTGAAGCCGCGTCAAGGTCAGATGCAAACATCGCAAACGCCTCAAGCGCACGGTACTGAGCAAGCTCAAGCTTTAGAGTTCCTGAAACACCCTTGATGCTCTTTAGCTGCGCTGCACCACCAACACGTGAAACCGAGATACCTACGTCAATCGCAGGGCGCTGGTTTGAGTTGAACAAGTCAGACTGCAAGAAGATCTGTCCATCGGTGATAGAAATCACGTTGGTTGGAATGTATGCAGAAACGTCGTTCGCCTTGGTCTCAATGATTGGAAGACCAGTCATAGAACCGCCGCCAAGTTCATCGTTCAACTTTGCACAACGCTCTAGTAGGCGTGAGTGTAGGTAGAACACGTCACCTGGGTAAGCCTCGCGGCCTGGTGGACGACGTAGTAGAAGCGATACCGCACGGTATGCCTCTGCCTGCTTTGACAGGTCATCAAAAATGATTAGTACGTGCTTGCCTGAGTACATCCAGTGCTGACCAATTGCAGAACCGGTGTATGGAGCTAGGTACTTGAAACCAGCTGGGTCTGATGCAGGAGAAGCCACGATAGTGGTGTACTCCATAGCGCCGGCCTCTTCTAGAGCGCCCTTAACACCAGCAATGGTTGAACCCTTTTGACCAATCGCAACATAGATGCAACGAACCTGCTTGTTGACATCGCCTGATTCCCAGTTTGACTTCTGGTTGATGATGGTGTCGATCGCAATTGCGGTCTTACCAGTCTGGCGGTCACCAATAATAAGCTGACGCTGACCACGACCAACTGGAATCATCGCGTCGATTGCCTTGATACCGGTCTGAAGCGGTTCGTGAACAGACTTACGAGCCATAACGCCAGGAGCCTGAAGCTCAAGTGCGCGACGGGCCTCAGCCTTGATTTCACCCTGACCGTCAATTGGGTTACCAAGTGGGTCAACTACGCGACCCAAGAATGCGTCACCAACAGGTACTGACAGAACTTCACCGGTGCGGTGGACTTCCATACCTTCGACGATGCCCTCGAAGTTACCGAGCACAACGGTACCGATCTCGCGCTCATCGAGGTTCAAGGCTAGGCCTAGAGTGCCATCGGCGAACTTGAGCAGCTCGTTAGCCATCGCACTTGGTAGTCCTTCAACGTGAGCAATACCGTCACCGGCATCGATTACGTGGCCTACCTCTGAGCGAGAAGCCTTGGCTGGCTCATAGGACTTAACGAAGTCCTTTAGAGCGTCGCGAATCTCGTTCGGGCTGATTTTCAGATCTGCCATCTTGGGTTCCTTCTTCTTGTTGTGAAAAACTGACTTACGCCAGCTGAAGCTTTGCTGCTGTTAGACGTGAAGCCAGGCTTCCGTCAAGAATCTCTCCAGCAACCTGAACTTTGATGCCGCCGAGGATTGCTGGATCTACCTCAACGTTTAGCTTGAGGCTCTGTCCGTAGGACTTTGCCAATACGCTCTCTAGACGGTCCAATTGAGCTGAACTCATTGGAGCCGCAACAGTCACAGTTGCTACCAAGCGTTCTGCGTATGCAGAAACCTGCTTACCGAATTGCTCAAGAACTAGAGCAACGCGGCGGCGACGTGCGCCAGTAACTGAACGACGAATAAGAACTGCTGCCTCGTCGCTAACTTTTCCCTTGGTCAAAGTTGCGATTAGTGCCAGCTGGGCGTCTTCCGACGCTAGACGATCACCGAGCGCAAACTGTAGATCCTGATCGGAATCTACGGCTTGCTTGAAAGCGAATAGCTCACTTTCAACATCGGAGATTTTCTTGTTATTTGCGGCAATCGCGGCAACTGCATAAACAGCTAGCTCCTCGAAAGCACCAACAAGGTCTTGGCCGGTTGACCAGCGAAGTTCAACCAGAGTGGTCGCGAACTCAAGTGCAGGAGCAGAAACATTCTTACCGAAAACGGCGTTGAGCGCTCCTGATTTTGCCTTTGCCTCGGCGGAAGGGTCCGAGAGGATGCTGCGCAATTGAGATGACGATGCAACGGCTGCGCCAACTGCAAATATCTCTTCTGCGAACTTGAGGTCTGCTTTAGCGAGCAGCGGGTTAAGCGCTGTCTTTGCTGCAGCAAGTGACTGTCTGGTTGAGCTTGCCATTAGTTCTTCTTGCCTGCCTTGTCAGCTGACTCTAAGTCGGCCAAGAACTGGTCAACTACTGAGCTAGCAACTTTGTCATTCTGCAAGCTTGCGCCAACAACACTTGAAGCAAGATCGATGGCTAGAGAGCCAACCTCTGCGCGAAGTGAAATAAGTGCAGACTGACGCTCGGCTTCAATTTGGGCTTTTGCTGTTGCAGTCAAACGTGCTGCCTCCTGAGAAGCCTGCTCCTTAAGTTCAGCCAAAATGACTGCACCTTCGGCGCGAGCTGCCTCGCGAATTTCTGCAGCTTCAGCGCGAGCGGTTGCCTGCTCGGCTTCAATGTTTGCAGTTTTAGCAGCAGCCTCAGCTTGAGCCTTTTCTGCAGCAGCTAGGCGACCTTCGATCGCTTCGGTGCGTGCATCAAGAGTCTTCTTGAAGTTCGGAAGTACCTTGAACCAAAAGAATGCAAGCAGGATAAAGAAAACAACCGAAGACCAAAGAATGTCGTAGCTGGCTGGCAAAAGTGGGTTTGGCGCTGCCTCACCCTCTGCTGCCGCAGCGAGAATTCTTGAAATCATGGCTTATGGTTCCTGACTGACTAAGCGAAGATGAATGGGGTTGCAAGACCGATAAGCGCTAGCGCCTCAGTAAATGCAATACCAAGCCACATTGTGACCTGTAGTTTTGCTGCTAGCTCTGGCTGGCGTGCGATTGACTCGATGGTCTTTGAAACAACAAGACCTACACCGATACCAGGGCCAACTGCTGCTAGACCGTAGCCAACAACAGCTAGGTTGCCGCTTAGTTCTGCGAATGTAGTTACGTCCACTTTGTATTTCCCTTCCGTGGTTTAGAACTGACGGTTGTCAGCTCTTAGTGCTCGTCTGATAAGGCCAACTGAATGTAGACCGTGGTCAGAAGAGTAAAAACGTATGCCTGTAGGAATGCAACCAAAATCTCAAAGAGAGTGAATGCAAAGCCAAAGACAAATGTTCCTGCGCCGAAGATCTTGAACAACCCATCTGCTTCAAAGAAGAAGAACTGGGTAGCCGAGAAACACAGAACAAGAAGCAAGTGACCCGCAATCATGTTCATCGTCAAACGAAGAGCAAGAGTTACCGGGCGAAGAATAAAAGTTGAAAGCAATTCAATTGGAGTTACTAGAACGTAGAAAGCCTTTGGCACACCGGCTGGAAAAAGAGCTGAGGTGAAGAAGTGTCCGCCGTGCTTTTTGACACCCGCATAGATGAATGTGACATAAGCCGCAGCAGCCATAACGATCGGCAGACCAATTACTGAAGTTCCAGAAATGTTTAATCCTGGAATGATTCCAGTTATGTTCATGCCTAGGGTCACAAAGAAAATTGTGGTTAGCAATGGCAGGAATCGGTCGCCATCTTTTTCGCCAAGTTGATCGTGTGCAATGCTCTTTCGAACAAAGTTGAGTGAAATTTCACCCATCAACTGGAACTTTGTTGGCACGTGATTTTGAGTCTTGTTTGCCTGCTGGAACTTGCGAGTCCAGAGAGCAAAAAGAACAACTAGAAGTGTTAGGACCAAAAGACGAATCAACATGATTCGGTTCAGTGCAAAAGGGGTTCCTTCGAAAGCAATGATTTCAGGATAGAACTCCATGATTGATGGAGCGTGAAATCCACTACCCGACTCATCGGTGCTTGCGGCTAGTAGTAGCAAGCTCTGTGCGTGATTGAACAGCGTGGACTCCTGTTTCGGGGCAAGACTTTTACGGCCTTGCGGCGATTTGCAACGGGATAAGAACTTAGATTTCCTGCGTTCTTAGCAAAATTCTAACAGTATGTTTTAGTCGCCAATGACCGGGATTCGGGCCTTGAGAACAAGAACAGAGTCCACGGCCAGAGTGCCTAAAATCGCAGCAACCAGAGTGAAAAACAAGACCGGGCCGTTGATGAAATTGGCATTTTTTAGGGCGCCAATCACGAGTGCAAAGCCAATCATCTTGACTAACCAGCCACCCAGAACCATTCCAAAAAAACCAGCTAGCGGCAGCTTGCTGCCAATCCAGACACTGCCCGCAGTGAGTGAAACGAAGACCAGGGTAAGAGCCGCCCCAATAAGTGCGCTGGTTAGCCCGGCATTGCCGGCCACCAGGTAGCCGGCTAGTCCACCGATTAGCGCGATTCCGGCAATCAGTGCCGAGCCAAGAATTAACACTCGACGAAAGAGTAGGTTTGCAGCCTTAGACATGAGATCCAATCTTTTGGGATTTTTTTCTAGCAATTTTTACTCTTCGCTGAATAAGCGGCCAGAGCGTGAAGGTAAGCGCAGCGACCAAACCAAAGTTTAGGAATAGCCAGACTGCCCAGTTAGGCCAAAAGAAGAACAAAAGGCAGGTGACTGAAATAAGGGCGGTCCAAACGTAGAACACCAGTACTGAACCTAGGTGGCTGTGACCAAAATCTTGCAACCTGTGGTGAATGTGCGCACGGTCTGCTGCAAAAGGAGACTTGCCCGCTCTGAGTCTCCGGACAACGGCAAGCGAGAAATCCAGTAGCGGCAAGACCAAAATTGCCAAAGGCAGGATCAACGGGATAAACGCGGGAATTAGCTCACCGCGACTGATGATTTGTGGATCAATTTGCCCGGTAACGGTAAGCGCCGATGTAGCCATCAAAAGGCCAAGCAACATTGCGCCCGAATCGCCCATAAAGATCTTTGCTCGATGCCAGTTATAAGGAAGGAAACCAAGGCACATGCCAAGAACTATTGCAGACAGCAAAGAAGCGAGGTTGAAGTAATTTGTTGGCGAAGTTTGCTGAGCAAGAAGGTAGCTATAGGCAAAAAATACAGCCGTGCCGATGAAAACCACTCCGGCAACTAGTCCGTCTAGTCCATCAATAAAGTTCACAGCATTCATAACCAGTACGGCTAGAAAAACCGTGGCAACAAATGAAATTCCAAAACTTCCTATGGTAAGGCCGGCGATTGGAAGCGAGACAATCTGAACACCTTGCCAGGCTAGGATTCCGGCAACTAAAAATTGACCAGCGAGTTTGAGGCTCCAGTCCAAATCGTAGAGGTCGTCAAGGAAACCAATCAAAGTGATTAAGAATGCAGCTGCAACGATTGCAATTATGTGAACCGGCTCCGCGTAAACGCTTTTAAACCAGCCTAAGAATCCGGCTATCACTACGGTCACAAGGAAGCCGCCAAACATGGCAACCCCGCCAAGTCTTGGTGTTGGCCTGGTGTGCACATCTCTAGAGCGGATGGCGGGATAAATCTTGTACTTGTGCGCTAGCTTCAAAACCGAAAAAGTTCCAAAGAATGTGACTATTGCTGAAATCAGCATCATCAAAAGATAGGCGCGCACGTGTTAATTCTCTTCTAGCAAATCGCCGGCTATTGAGCGAATTTTTTCTTCGCTGAGCGCGCCTCGTCTGACGATTTTGATTTTTCCTGAGGTACTAAGTGTTCCTTCTGAATCGTAAGAATCCACAATTTGCGTTAAATCTAAAATGGTTGAGGCTTCACCTTTTGGGCTATTCCCACCGTCAAGATAGACAGATACCTTTTCACCCAAATAAGCTTCAGCCTGCTGACAGGTCGTTGCAGCTGGCTCTCCGGTTAGGTTGGCACTTGAAACAGCCAGCGGTCCGGTTTCCTGCAGCAATGCAAGAGCAATTTTGTGATCTGGCATTCGCAAAGCAACTGTGCCTTTGGTCTCGCCTAGATCCCAAGTTAAAGAAGATTGAGCTTTAAGAATCATTGTCAGTGCGCCTGGCCAAAATGTTTGCGCTAGGCGGTTGGCAACATCGGGAACTTCTTCAGCTAAGGCTTGCAAAGTTTGAATTGTGCCAATTAGTACCGGCGGCGGCGATTGCGGTCCTCGGCCTTTGGCCGCTAGTAAGGCACGAACCCCTTCGGCAGAAAACGCGTCAGCCGCAAGTCCGTAAACAGTGTCAGTGGGAACAACAACAAGTTCGTTTCTACCGAGCGAAACTTTTGCAAGTCTCATGCCAGTCAACAAATCAGTATCAAGCGAGCAGTCGTAAATGCGAGTAGCCATTTATTCCCTTTCCCTAATTCTCTACTTGATTGCGGTTACAGCTCTGTCTCTGCCAGTCAAATCTTTATGAGATGAGACTTGTCTCCACCCATCAGCCAATAGTAGTTGACTCACCTGTGCCCCTTGGGAGTCTGCGTGCTCAACCACGAGAGTTCCGCCGGAGTAAAGCAATCGCCTTGCCGCAGCCGACACTAAGTGGATTACGTCCATGCCATCCTCTCCACCGTAAAGAGCCAACTCTGGATCAAAGTCACGAACTTCAATGTCTCTAGGTATGGCCTGAAGCGGAATGTAGGGAGGGTTTGAAGCCACAACCGCTACCGTTCCATCAAGTTCGGAGAATGCGTCTTTGAGATCACCCTGAATCAGCACAGCATTTTCTGCTGCTGAATTTTCAAAGTTTTTTCTAGTAAATGGGATTGCAAGTTCTGACTTCTCGACAGCATATATTTTTGCGTGAGGTACCTCGGTTGCCATAGCAAGAGCTATTGCGCCGGATCCGGTCCCAAGGTCAACAGCAATTGGATTATCTGAGGCAACGCTACGAAGCGCATCAATTGCCAACTGGGCCACGAACTCCGTTTCAGGGCGAGGAATGAAAACACCGCGACCCACTTCTAATTCAAGATTTCTGAAGTACGCCTTGCCAGTGATGTGCTGCAGCGGTTCGCGCATAATTCGACGGCCATAAAGATTTGTAAGTTCTTCAGCATCGCCTTCTGAGAGCGTTTGATCGGCAATCATGGCGCTTTGAAGTTGGCCACGATTTAGCTTAAGCACATAAGCGGCTAAAAGTTCAGCGTCTACCTGAGCTGAATCTATTCCGACTTCCGCAAAGCGCGCTGCCGCATTGGCCACGACATCTCGCAAAAGAACACTGACCGGCAGTGACATGGGGTTATTTCTTTTCGTCGCCGAGGGCCGCTAGACGAGACTCTTCATCCATTTGAATTGCAGATTGCACTACTGGTTCCAGCGCACCATCCATCACGGCGTCAAGATTGTAAGCCTTGTAACCAGTGCGGTGATCAGCAATTCGGTTTTCTGGATAGTTGTAAGTACGAATTCGTTCTGAGCGGTCCACAGACTTAACCTGTGACTTACGTGCGGCTGACTGCTCCGCCTCAATCGCTTCTTGCTGCGCAGCCAAAATTCGAGCACGCAAAACGCGCATCGCGGCTTCACGGTTTTGCAACTGTGACTTTTCGTTCTGCATGGCTACAGTGATGCCGGTTGGTAGGTGGGTAATTCGAACAGCAGAGTCGGTTGTGTTAACTGACTGTCCACCAGGACCCGATGAACGATATACGTCAATACGCAGGTCGTTCTGGCTGATTTCTACTTCTTCAGGCTCATCTACTTCAGGGAAAACTAAAACTCCAGCTGCTGAAGTGTGAATGCGACCCTGTGTTTCCGTTGCAGGTACACGCTGAACACGGTGCACTCCACCCTCGTACTTAAGGTGCGCGTGCACACCCTGGGCTGGGTCTGTTGAGTTTCCCTTGATTGCTAGCTGAATGTCTTTGATACCGCCGAGGTCTGACTCATTCTTGTCAAGAATTTCAGTCTTCCAACCCTTTGAGTTGGCGTACTGAATGTACATACGCAGTAGGTCAGCTGCAAATAGTGCGGACTCTGCCCCACCTTCACCGGCTTTGATTTCCATAATTACATCGCGGCCATCATCTGGGTCACGAGGAATCAAAAGACGACGCAGTTTTTCTTGCGCGGCAGTTAGACGCTCCTCGTTAAGAGTGGCTTCTTCGGCGAACATCTCATCTTCTTTAGCCAACTCTTTGGCAGCCTTTAGGTCTTCGCCCAGCGCCAACACTTGGTTGTAGGCAGCGACAATTGCACTCAACTCCGCGTAGCGGCGATTGAGCTTCTTGGCTAGAGCAGGATTGCCGTGCAGACCTGGATCAGACAGCTTGGTCTGAAGTTCAGTGTGCTCAGCTAAAAGAGGTTGAACCGAATCGAGCAATTAATTACTCCGAGTCAGAACCAGTAGGTACCGGCATTGACTTCTGAACCTGCATTAGGAACTCAACGTTTGAAGAAGTTTCCTTTAGACGGCTAAGAACAAGTTCAAGTGCCTGCTGCTGCTCAAGACCTGCAAGGGCACGGCGAAGCTTCCAAACAATCTTGGTTTCGTCCGGGCTCATTAGCATTTCTTCACGGCGAGTACCTGAAGCGTTTACATCTACCGCAGGGAAGATGCGCTTGTCTGCGAGTGAGCGAGACAAACGAAGTTCCATGTTTCCAGTTCCCTTGAACTCTTCGAAGATAACTTCGTCCATCTTTGAACCGGTCTCAACAAGAGCGGTAGCAAGAATGGTTAGCGATCCGCCGTCTTCAATGTTTCGAGCCGCACCAAAGAAACGCTTTGGTGGATACAGCGCTGAAGAGTCAACACCACCAGAAAGGATTCGACCAGATGCTGGTGCACTCAAGTTATAGGCGCGACCAAGACGAGTAATTGAGTCAAGCAGCACAACAACATCGTGGCCTAGTTCAACCAAGCGCTTTGCGCGCTCGATAGCCAGCTCGGCAACTGTTGTGTGATCCTCTGCAGGACGGTCAAAGGTTGAAGCGATAACTTCGCCCTTTACGGTGCGCTGCATGTCTGTAACTTCTTCAGGGCGCTCATCAACTAGAACAACCATTAGGTGAACCTCTGGGTTGTTGACTGCGATTGAGTTTGCGATTGCCTGCAGCACCAAGGTCTTACCGGCCTTTGGCGGAGAAACAATCAAACCACGCTGGCCCTTACCGATTGGTGAAACCAAATCGATGATTCGAGTGCTCAGTTTGTTTGGCTCAGTCTCAAGACGCAAACGAGTCTGTGGGTAAAGCGGAGTTAGTTTTCCAAACTCAACGCGAGTAGCAGCCTGCTCAACAGTCAAACCGTTGATTGACTCAATGCGCACGATTGCGTTGAACTTTGAACGGCCCTGGCCTTCGCCTTCGCGAGGCTGACGAATTGAACCAACAACGGCGTCACCCTTACGTAGGTTGTACTTCTTAACCTGACCAAGTGAAACGTAAACATCGTTTGGACCAGGCAG
>JBFYON010000039.1:0-2777 GCA_041303755.1 Micrococcales bacterium
CAAACGTAGAAGCGGTTGCCACAGTTGTTCCAGAAAAGATTGCCATCGAGGGCCAGCCTGCCGCTGAAATAGTTGTCACTCCAGAGTGCTCAAACATTAAGCGCATTGTGGCTTTCTCAAACGAGAATAAAAAACGCACCGATGGCCAAGAGTGGACAGCCGCTCACACTTTGAAGAACAACGTTATGGCTTTGGTATCACCAGAGGGTAAGCGCGAGCTAGTCATTATTGGTTTGCCGGGTGATCGTGAAGTAGATGTCAAGCGCGCAGAAGCAGCCTTCTCACCAAATGATATTGAGCAGGCAAACGAAGAAGATTTTGCCAAGCACCCGGAGCTGATCAAGGGCTACATTGGGCCGGTAAAAGATGGCAACGCCATCCTTGGCTTAAAGGGAGCTACCAAGATTCGCTACCTACTTGACCCACGCGTGGTCGAAGGCAGCGCTTGGCTTACCGGGGCTAATGAAAAAGAGAAGCACGTTTACGGCTTGGTTGCCGGGCGTGACTTTACTGCCGATGGCGTAGTAGATATTGCTGAGGTGCGCGCGGGCGATCCAGCACCGGACGGCTCTGGCCCACTTGAACTTGCACGTGGAATTGAAATCGGTCACGTATTCCAGCTGGGCCGCAAATATGCCGAGGCCCTTGGTCTGCAGGTGCTTGATGAAAACGGCAAACTAATCACGGTAACCATGGGTTCATATGGAATTGGTGTGACCCGTTTGGTTGCTGTTCTTGCTGAGGCTAACCGAGACGACAACGGGCTGATCTGGCCGGAGGCCGTCTCTCCTGCTGACATTTACGTTGTTGCGGCCGGCAAAGACGATGTTGTTTATGAAACAGCAGAGAAGTTGGCGCTTGAGCTTGAAACAAAAGGCAAGACCGTAATTTTGGATGACCGTCTGAAGGTCAGCCCGGGCGTAAAGTTTGGCGACGCTGAACTTATCGGTGTTCCAAATATTGTCATTGTGGGTAAAGGTCTTGAAAACGGTGAAGTTGACCTCTGGGACCGCCGCTCTGGAGAGCGCCGCTCGGTACGACTAGAATCGGCTGTAGCAGAAATTCTAAAAAGCTAATAACTTAAGACCCGCCAAGGAGGCAACTAATGGACATCGATCTAAGTGTTCTGAAAGTCCTTGAGCGCGAGGCTGAAATTCCTTTCAACGAGTTAGTTTCTGTTATCGAGGACGCAATTCTCGCCGCATATCACAAGATGGTGGCGAAGGCGGAACCTGCTACGAAATCAGAAGCTGGCGCAAAAACCGATGCTTCAAAACCTTTTGTTCGCGCCGTTGAAAAAACTCCAGAAGGTCGCGCTGAGCTAAATAAATCAACAGGCCACGTAACTATTTACGTTCCAACTTTTGACGAAGAAGGTAACAAAACCGGCGAGGTAGAGGCAACGCCAGAGAATTTTGGTCGCGTTGCGGCCGGTGCAGCCAAGCAGGTTATTGCTCAGCGTCTGCGTTCCATAAACGACGCAACTCTAATGGGGGAGTTCAAGGGTAAAGAAGGCGACATCGTTGCCGGTGTTATTCAGCAGGGCCAGAAGCCGTACATGGTTTACGTTGACCTAGGTACAATCGAGGCAATCATGCCGCCAGAAGAACAAGTGCCTGGTGAAGATTACGCTCACGGTAAGCGCATTCGTGTTTACGTAACTGCCGTGAACCAGGGCACCAAGGGTGGCCCAATGGTTACCGTTTCGCGCACCCACCCAACTTTGGTGCGAAAGCTATTCGCGATGGAAGTTCCGGAGATTGCTAGCGGCGTAGTGGAGATTGTTTCGCTTGCTCGCGAGGCTGGCCACCGCACCAAGATTGCCGTTCGCGCTCATGAGCCAGGTGTTAATGCCAAGGGTTCTTGCATCGGTGAACTTGGCCAGCGAGTTCGTGCGGTTCAGAATGAACTGAACGACGAAAAGATTGACATTGTTGATTACTCCGATGACCTGCCGGTCTTCGTGGCTCAGGCACTTTCGCCAGCCAAGGTTTCAAGTTCGTTCATGCTCGACGCTGCTACCAAGTCGGTTCGCGTTTTGGTACCTGATTTTCAGCTCTCGCTAGCTATCGGTAAAGAGGGGCAAAACGCCCGTTTGGCCGCCAAATTGACCGGCGCCAAGATCGATATTCAGCCGGATAGCATCCTCGAGGACGACTAGCCCCTATCGCAGTGGGCTATTCAGGGGTTAGAATGAATCGAACCTGCGTTGGTTGTCGCCATCGCTCTTCTCGTGCAGAACTCTTGCGAATAGTCGCAGAATCCAATGTTTTGGTTTTTGATACTCACAAGAAATTGCCCGGCAGAGGAGCTTGGATTCACCCAAGTCAGGACTGTTTGGACTTAGCAATACAGAGAAATGCCTTTGGCAGAGCTTTGAAACTAAACAAACAGCCCGATACATCAGGAATTACTACAGAACAGGCAGAAACGATGTTGGCAAAAAATGAGTAACTCGAAATGAGTACCCAACAGCTTTAACGGCCTGCCCTGTCTTGGGGAAGGCCCCAGACAGGAGAAATAAGTGGCGCTTCCACGCGTATACGACATTGCTAAAGAACTTGGAATCGATTCCAAGGTTGCTTTGGCCAAACTTGCTGAACTAGGTGAATTCGTAAAGAGCGGATCTTCAACGATCGCTCCACCGGTGGCAAAAAAACTTCGAGAAGCATTCCCAGATGCAAAGCCAAAAGAAGAGGCTCCTAAAAAAGCTCCTGCTAAAAAGGCCGCTGCAAAAACTGAAGCCGCAGTAGATGAATCATCTGCAGCCAGCGCAG
>JBFYON010000040.1:0-4166 GCA_041303755.1 Micrococcales bacterium
AGAATAAATCTCCCATGGGGGTCAAGCTAAGGCCCAATTGACTGACCACTCTGGAATCATGCCAATCAAGAAGTTTTGGTCCGGCTATCGCGACCGACGGCGAAAGCTCCACAGCAGCTAGAAGTTTTTCTAAGGCCGTTGATTGCGGAGCACTGTCTTCATGCAACAGCCAAACCCAAGTTGATTCTTGAATTTGTTTTTGCGCAAAGGCCAAAGAGTTGGCTAAAGAATATTTTGGAGAGAGGCTGTGAAATTCCGTGATGCCAAAAGTCTCAGCCACCGCTTGGCATTCTTGGTTGGTTGAAGTGTCAATTACCAGAATGCGATCAACAGAAGTTGTTTGAGTTTTTACCGCTTGTAATGTTGCGGCTAAATATTCTGGTGCGTCGTGGCAAACGACGACAGCTACTACAGAAGGTTTCATGATCAACGGCCTTAAGCCGTGAGATTACGCGCGCTTCTTAAGCTTGCGACGTTCGCGTTCTGATAGTCCACCCCAGATACCAAAGCGTTCATCATTTGCAAGTGCGTACTCAAGGCATTCAGCCTTCACTTCGCAACCTGAACAAATGCGCTTTGCATCTCTTGTTGAACCACCCTTTTCAGGGAAGAAAGCTTCTGGGTCTGTCTGTGAGCAAAGCGCATCAGCCTGCCATGACAGTGGATCGTTTTCAGGATCCGAATATGCCCCCGCGACACCAAGTCGAATTGGATCGATAAACCAGTTTTCTGGCACACGATTACGACTGTCCATAACTACATTCCCTATTCCGAGTTCCCGAGCGCTAATTCGCCTACGGGAATTCTATGGATAATTCCTTGGTTGTAATTACATCCTTGTAGTTCGGTCCGTGTCAAGTCGAGATTTATCAACCTTAAGGGGCCGAATGAGGCTTTTAGCCTGCGGATGTGGCCAAAAAGGCCGTTCCGCTGCCAGAAATGGTGAAAAGTTTCGCCTCAGAGGACATATACGCCGCTTCACCACGGCGCAAAATAATCCGCTCTTCGAGGCTATTACTCACGGCAACCTCCCCTGCGGTGCAGAGAATCACTGACTCCCCCGGCATACTCAGATCGGCCAAGACTCGATCCCCGCTTGGTTCAGCTTTATAGAGCAAGAACGCATCGGTGTCGCAGGGGTACTGGATCAGGCCCTGAACAATCTCGCGCTGAATAACCGGGGCTATTTTGCCGGCACGAAAATCAACAACTCTTTCCAATTCATCAACATCGATGTGTTTTGGAGTTAGTCCGCCGCGAAGCACGTTGTCGGAAGCAGCCATAACTTCTACGCCAAGACCACTGAGGTAGGCGTGCACATTACCCGCCGACAAAAACAGAGCCTGGCCAGGTTCCAAGAAAAGGTGATTCATCAAAAGCGCGAGGACAACGCCGGGATCTCCCGGGTAAAGCAAATTCAACCGTTCTGCTAAAGCAAATCTCGCTTCGAAGTCCGCCATTGCGGTTAGTTCTGCAGTGAATCCATCCAAGTTTCCTCGGCGGTTACTGATGTCTCTAAAAACTTTTTGCAATCCATCGGATTCGTGCAGCAGTTTGCGCCAACCGGCCGAAATTGTGCGGAAACCCTCGGATACACCGGTGTGGGTTTCCATATCTTCAAGCAGCTGATCTATCTCTGCTATTGGCTTGAAACCACAGAGGGCTTCAAATTCCGAAAGGGCAACAATCACCTCAGGCTTAGGCTGATCATCTTTGTAGTTTCTGTTGTTGGCATTGATCGCAATTCCCTGAGTGTTTTCACGTTCAAAACCAGCCCGCGCCTGTTCACTGGTTGGATGAGCTTGAATTGAAAGCGGCTGGTCGGCGGCCAAGATTTTCAACAGGAATTTAAGTTCATGCCCGCCAAGCTCTTCTAACAGTGTCTTGCCCGGGTTCTCGGCTAAAACCGATGGGCTGCCAGGGTGGGTGCCGAACCAAATTTCAGCCATTGGTTCATTGCTATTTGAATTCGCAAGTTGCGGACCAAAATAATCTGCAATCAAGGTGCGCGAACCCCAGGCGTAGTTCCTTGGTTGATTGGCAATCTTGACTAGCAACGGGGCCCTTTCCTCTAGCGTCTCTAAGCCTAACTTTGCTCTGAGCAATAATTGAGCAGGCAGAATTAGACTGGGTAAATCCCACATACGGAAAGTTGCAATGACTGCACTGACTAGGCCTATTCGCGTTGTTTTCAACACGCGTGAGCCGGGCTACCGCGCTAAGACTTGGGTTGCCTCGCTAGGGGTATTCACCCTGATGGCTGGCGATTCGGTGCGATACAGCATTGGCTGGTGGGGCTGGGGGGCTGTTTTAGTCTCCTTGCTTTCGTTGTCACTTTATCTATTTGCCAGGCAACAACCTTCGGTCACCTTGAGAGAAGTACCTTGGACCCTGTGGGCGGTACTCAGCTGGATGAGCTTGAGCATAATTTGGTCGGCATACACAGCAGTCTCCGCCCTTGCAGTTTTTAGCCAACTAGCCACAACCGCATTTGCATTATTTTTGGTTGGCCTATTTTCCTGGAGACACCTGCTTAGAATTTTTGCCAAGGTAATCCGATTCATTTTGGCTAGCTCACTGCTCTTTGAGTTGATTGCTGCGGCAATTGTGCGCGGCCCTATTGCGCCGATCTTTAAGAACTATGAAGGCGATAAACCACCCGCCGAGGCTTACTACTGGATTCAAGGAAATCTTTTTGATGGCGATCGAATTCAGGGAATTGTGGGTAATTCAAACCTGCTGGCATTCGTTGCCATGTTGGGCGTAATCACTTTTGCAATTGAATATGCAATCATCGGCACTCAGCGCTGGATAAGCGCTCTATCGCTGTTGGCCTCCTTTGCAACAATCCTGTTGGCAAAGTCGGCGGGCATAGGTTTTGCAATGACGGCAGTTGCAGTTGCGGCAATTGTGTCAATTGCCGCTGAAGGTAAAGATCGGGACATCAGACACAAGTACTACAGAATCGCATGGGCATTCGCCGGAACCGTTGCCGTAGTGGTCTTGTTCTACCGCGCAGAAGTATTTGAGTTTTTTGGCAAGTCACCAGATATGACTGGCAGAAGTGGAATTTGGAAACTTGTGCTTGGGCTAATTGGTCAACGACCAGTCGCAGGCTGGGGCTGGACCGGTCACTGGATGCCGGGAGTGGATCCGTTTGAGGGGCTAGTGGTAATTGGCAACGTACCTTATTACCAAGCCCACAATGGCTACCTTGATGTGGCGATGCAGCTTGGCTTTATTGGTGCCGGACTCTTCGCAATCATGCTGCTGATTACATTTATAAAACTTTGGCGACTTGCTGTTCGCCACACAGTGGCCCTCTACCTTTGGCCAATATTGATCTTCGTAGGCCTTGGGGTTTGGAGCCTCACAGAAAGCCGAATGCTGATCGAAATTGGCTGGGTAATCCTGATGGTTTTTGTGGTCAAGGTAAATCAACCGGAAGAGATGTTGGAACCACGGGGGCGCTCACCAAAGTGGGCACGAATGTTTAATTTCCGAAGCAAAACTAACCGCTAAGGAATTATTAGTACCTGGCCCACTTTGATTGAGTTGGCATTGGTGATTTTATTTGCAGTCATTAGAGCCGTAGTTGTGACGCCAAATTTTGCCGCAATCTTATTTAGGTAATCACCAGCTACCACAGTGTAGGTCTTTGGCTTCACGCTAGGTGAAGCACTAGGTGAAGGGCTGGTGCTTGGTTTCGGCGAAGCGCTTGGCTTTGGAGAGCTACTAGGTGAAGGACTAGCGCTTGGGGTAGGCACTGGCTTGACGTTTGGCTCGGGCAAGACTATTGGCGGTTGCGCGTCAAACGGTTCGACACTCATTGTGGAACCGGCCGCCTTACCCGTAGGTATCAGGCTCAAGAAATAAGGTCCAACCAAGACAGCTTTTGGACCGGTGCCCCGCAGTTTCTTAAGAGCCGCGACATTCGCAATTGGCCGCTTTACCTGGCCTTCGATGAGAAAGTATTGCTTCGTAGCTGACCGAACAAAGCGCCCAAGGGTTGTGGATGACTTTGTAATTGCGGCGCAAGTTAGTGCGTCCAAGGTTATTCCACGGCCCGGATAGTGGCTAGCGTCCGTTTCACTTACTGGGTAAAAACTTCCGGTGATGGAAACAAAGTAGCTTCCATCGCAGAAGAATTTCAGTCCCGTGATCTT
>JBFYON010000041.1:0-4889 GCA_041303755.1 Micrococcales bacterium
CATATTGACCAAGCACAATTCTCTCTTTGCGAACCACTGCTAATGCGGCAACCCAAGCGGCAAGAGCCTCAGCCTCATCACAAATATCGATTCCTGCATTTTGAGCGATGGCTTCGTCGCTCAGCGAAATTGCATTCTCTGGGACTCTACTCTTGAGCACCGGGACCAATAGTGTTCCCCCGGTTTTACGCGTGTACTCAATCAGGTCAAGCCAACGCTTAGCATTTGGTCGAGCCGCTACCGCAACGGTGCCGCCAATGGCTAACCAATGCTTAGTTGGAGCGTATTCAGCGGATCCCGCTAGAGCGATCAAGAGATCGCTTGTGACTGGCAACTTTTTGTGAGCATCTAGAAATTTGAAAGCGGGCACTAAACCAGGTTCAGCAACTTTTTCGTGCACGTAAATCTGTGCGGCATCGGTCAGGCTTGAAATCTTTGAGGCCTCCAGTGGCACCGGCTGATTGGTGCCGCTGATTATGAAGGCTTCAACAAGCGCAGGCCCAGTCCAACCCGCAGAAACTATTTCACCAATGGTTTTGCCAGACGCATCTCTAATTGAGTTGGCCAGTTCAGCCAATCCAATTCGAGCAATTTCTAAGAGATTCTGCTCCTGGTAATACTCAGTTTTTGTTAGAGCAAGAAATATGCCCCGATATTCTTTGCGCCAGTTCTTGACTGCCAAAACCTTGGCGTTCATTTCAGGGTCAACATCGTGGGTCGCCAAATCAAGTATTCTGCGCGCCATTCTGGTGGAGCTAGAGATTTCGCCGGTGGCCGCGTCATAGAAATTCAGTGACATATCAATAGCCTAGGCCGTGGCCTCATGCCGCGAGCCCTGCTACCCAAGGGCCCGGCTCCCTAAAGGCTAAACTTTGAGGTTATGAGCGCAATCTCCAAAAAGTCTTCGAAATTGGCCGACGGCCGTGATCTGTTCTACTTCGACGACGCAGACTCAAAGCTTGCCTCAGACCGCAAGCCAGATTTGCGCAACCTCCAATCCCGTCCGGCCGTGGCCGAAATGAGGCTAGATGCCCTGACCGGTGATTGGATTGCGGTGGCAGCTGCAAGAAACTCTAGGGCTTTCCAACCCCCGGCTAACCAGTGCCCACTCTGCCCAACCAGTTCTGGAAACCACTCCGAAATTCCAGACAACTTTGATGTAGCGGTTTTTGAAAACAAGAGTCCTGCTTTTGGACCAGATCTTTTGTCAGCCGACGATGAAAAATTTACTGTCCTTCCAAAGCCGGAGCTTGGTGCGCGTCTACCTGCGGTGGGTCGCTGTGAAGTTGTGGTGTATAGCCCGGAACACCTTGGTTCCCTAGGAGAATTGCCAACATCGCGAGTACGCACGGTTATTGAAGCCTGGGCGGATCGCACTGAGCAACTAATGAACCTTCCTGGAGTGCGTCAGGTTTTCCCATTCGAAAATCGCGGCGAAGATGTTGGCGTAACTTTGCACCACCCGCACGGTCAGATTTATGCCTATCCTTACGTCACCCCAAGAACTATCAAGGTTCTTGAATCAATCAAGGCCTTTGGCCCAAATCTTTTTGCAGAGACACTCACCTTTGAATCTCAAAGTGAGAGAGTATTAATTGCTGGTGAGCACTTCACGGCCTACGTGCCGTTCGCCGGTCGCTGGCCAATAGAGATTCATCTTTTGCCACACAGACATGTGCAGAATTTTTCCCAACTAACCAACGAAGAACGCGATGAGTTGGCAGAGATCTATTCAAAACTTTTGAAAGCAATAGACAAGCTGTACGACAGCCCAACTCCATACATCTCTGCCTGGCATCAAGCGCCTCTGGTCGCAGGCGGAGAAAATGTGAGGCTGCAGTTGCAGATTACCTCGCCGCGCAGAGCAGCGGATAAATTGAAATTCATGGCTGGTTCGGAATCGGCAATGGGAGCTTTCATCGCCGATATTTCACCAGAGGCTGTTGCCCAGATGATTCGAGAGAAACTCTAAAACTTACTGGTTCGAAAGCTGGTCACCGCAGCGGTAGAAGCCGGTTACCAGGTTATCGATTGCCTGTTTGGTATCTGGAGTTACTGTTCCAAGTGCGTAGACGGCAAATGCCAGTGTTGAAGAATCCTTTGCGTTGATAAGGCCGCCGAGGGTGTAACCCTTCTTGATCCAGCCAGTCTTTGCAAACACATGACCGGCGGCATCAATGTTGTCGCCCTTAAAGCGCTCAGCTAATCCGCCGGATTCAGCCGCAACCGGCAAACCTTGACGAATCTGCTCTACTCCAGAGCCAGGCTTGTTCACCAATTGCATAAGTTTTGCAACAAACATCGGCGAGACCGCGTTGAAGTCGCTAAGCCCAGATCCGTCACGAATATTCATACCCGCAGTGTTTAGGCCTAGTGGAGCCAGAGCCTTCTTGATTGCTGAATCAATTGACGAGAACGAAGCACTCATTCCCATGTCTAGCGCAACCAAACGAGCTAGCGCCTCTGCCTCAGTGTTATCAGAAACCTGCAGCATGTGATTAATCCACTTGCTGATTGGCTGTGATGAGACGCTGGCAATTTGCACTGCGCCATCTGGCATAGTTTCTGCAACAACTGTTGCCGAAGACGCGTTAGCGCCAAGCGCCTTCTTGAAATAGTTTCCGGCGTTCATAACTGAAGAATTTGAACGCTTGGAAGTTTCAGCCGCAGGGTTAGAGCGATCACCATCTACCTGAAGAGCAGTGACTTCAGACATGTACCCCTGAGACATCTCTGATCTTTCCCAGGACGGTTCCCAAGTTGGTCCGCTGTATAGAGAAGCATCCACAATGATTTTTGTGATTGGGGTCGCTGCAAGTTTTTTATTCACATTGAGTGCCAAGGTTGAAAGTTTTGGGGCATCTCGATAGACCGATTGCTTACCAGCGGCAGTCCTAGAAAGTGTTGGGTCACCGGCACCAACCAAAATAACTGTGCCAGGATCTGCTGAGTCTTGGTAGACCCGGGTTTCGACTCGATAGTTTGGCCCAAGGGTCAAGATTGCAGCAGCCGCGGTAAGTGTTTTCATTACAGATGCCGTGGCCGCTGGTGTGTTGGCATTTCTATCAAATAGAACTTCATTGGTTGCGGTGTTGATCACGGCAGCCGAGAGATTTGCTAGGCGGCTGTCTGCGGCAAGTTCAGCAACGGAGCAGGTTTTTGTGCTGCTTGCACTTGGGCTCGGAGATGCGGATGCACTTGCTAACGGGTTTGCGCTTTCGCCCTGATTGGTGGTTGGGCTTCCTAGACCGCCCACACTGAAGCCGCCAATAATTAAAGCCAAGATTCCAACGCCAATCAGCGCTCCCTTGCCCACTTCTTTTACGTACTTAAAGCCAGGGTTACCTTGGGACACTGATTCTCCGTTTCGAGCTCTAACTAGAATGGTGCTTATGAAGCGCATTTTGAGCACCACAGCAGCCTTAAGCCTATCCCTAGCAGCCGTCTTAGGCGGTGCAGTAGGTGCCCAAGGTCACAGCGATGAACTGCAAACTAGCCCAGAGCAGGGCAGCACAGTTGAGGCTGGGCGCATTCCAATCATTTTGACCTTTGGCGAGGAGCTCTTGGTGGGCGACGAGTCCATCAGCCACGAGGTAGTTGTTACCAACGAAACCGGTAAAATTTTGCCTGCACTTTGCGCCAGTGCCGAGGGATTTGATTTGAGCACAGCCGCTGCTTTGGATCAGCCGGGTACCTATACCGTCACTTGGAGAACCGTATCCGCCGACGGTCACCCAGTTTCAGGCAGTTTTGAGTTTGATGTTGTAAACAACACCGATTACGACGCGGCAACCGATGCTGTAGATGCCTGCGTTTCTTCTTCAATGGCCGAGCCATTGGTGATTGCTGCACCTACGGATGCGGCCGATAGCAGTGATTCAATTGGTTGGTTAGTAGCCGGCGGATTGGTTGCCCTTGGCGCCGCTGCGGCTGTGAGTGGAAGAGTGCTTAGAGCCCAAGGTTTGCGCCGCAAGAATAAAAGCGAGTAGCAACTTTATCTAGCGCTCCTCTAGTTGCCCAGCCAACCTGTTTGCCATCGGCGCTTCTTGCAAAAATTGAATAGGCAAGCCTGCTGCCATCTTGAGCGTTAATGATTCCAGCCAAACTGTAGAGACCTGGAATGAAACCTGTTTTTCCTTTTACAAATTTCCTGGCTACTGCGTTTGCCCCGGTGAATCTGCCGGCCATTGAACCGGGACCCACACCCGCTACCGGCAAATAGCTTTCTAGCGGAGCAAGCACCGATTGGCCTTTAGCAACATTGACCATCAGCTGGGTAATCATGGCTGGGGTAACCCGGTTTGCCTGCGCAAGACCGGATGCATCCTTCATTACCAAAGCCGAAGAATCAATTCCCAAATTGTTCAGCATGTTCTTAACCATGGGTTCAAGAGATTCAAACGAAGGACTTAGCCCGGCGGCTTTTGCTGCGTGACGAGCAATGAACTCGGTTTCAGTGTTGTCAGAAATTGAAGTTGCGTGTGCCATCCAAGTTGTAATGGGTTGACTGGTGACAGATGTGAGCTCTACCGCACTCTTGGGAGTCTTACCTTTTACCAACTTGGCATCTGGTGCCAAACCTTTTAGTGCAGATTTGAAAAGCGTGCCGGTGCGTAACACTGGATCGGTGCTTCGATAACCGCTGTAGGCGTAACTGGTTTGGTCTCCGTTGGCACGGTCGCTGTCTACTTGAAGCGCTGTGATGTGCGAGATATACCCATTGGTTCTATCGCTCGACGCCCAAAATGGGCTGTAACTTGCTCCGGTAAAAAAAGATGAGTCCAAAATTATCTTCTTTATCGGCTCTTCGCTGGTCCAGCTGTTGAGAACTTTATTAGCCAAGGTCTCTAGGCGAGCGGGCTTGGCATAGGTGGTATAGCTGCCCTTGG
>JBFYON010000042.1:0-3792 GCA_041303755.1 Micrococcales bacterium
AATCTTGAAGGTGCACGCAAAGAACAAGCCAATCTCAGACAAGGTAGACATGGCTAGCGTTGCACGCCGCACACCTGGTTTCACCGGTGCTGACCTGGCAAACGTTTTGAATGAGGCGGCACTGTTGACCGCACGTCAAGATGAGAGCGAAATTTCTGCCGCAACCCTTGATGAGGCAATTGACCGCGTAATAGGTGGACCGCAGAAGAAGTCACGCTTGATGCAAGACCGTGAGCGTTTGAACACCGCGTATCACGAAGCGGGTCACGCACTAGTTGCTGCTTCGCTAAACAACTCGGACCCAGTTTCAAAGGTGACCATCCTTCCTCGTGGCCGCGCACTTGGTTACACAATGGTGTTGCCACTTGAAGATCGCTACAGCGTTTCACGCAACCAGTTGCTTGATCAAATTGCTTATGCAATGGGTGGCCGCGTTGCCGAGGAAATTGTTTTCCACGATCCAACCACCGGTGCATCTAATGACTTTGAAAAGGCCACCAACATTGCCCGCGACATGGTTATCAAGTACGGCTTCTCGGCCAAGCTTGGTGCCACTTCGTTTGGCAACGGCGGTGAGGTTTTCATTGGTCGCGATATGGCACAGGCTCGCGAATACTCAGAAGCAACCGCTCAGCAGATTGACGCCGAAGTTCGTTTGATTCTTGATGCCGCGCACGACGAGGCATACAAGGCATTGATGACCAACCGCAAGGTTCTTGACGCAATGGCTAAAGAACTGATGGAGCGCGAGACTCTGCAGGCTGAGGACATTGCCCAGATTTTCAAGCCGGTCAAGAAGCTGCCTAAGCGCGCACAGTGGTTGAGCAAGAAGACACGTCCGGTTTCAAAGCAGGGCCCAATTGCAATTCCAGACAAGGGTTCAAACGCAGCCCGTGCTCGCGTTGCTAAGGCCGAGGCAGCTGCAGAGGCAAAGGTTGCGGCTAAGAAGCCTGCAGTAAAAAAGCCCGTAGCTAAGAAGCCAGTCGCTAAGAAAGCTGTGGCAAAAAAGCCTGTTGCTAAGAAGGCAGTGCCTAACAAAACAGCGCCTAAGAAAACCGTCGCCAAGAAAAAGTAACCAATGGTTGATGCTGAGCGCCTAAAGGCAGCCGTAGTTGAACTAATTTCAGCAATCGGTGAAGACCCGTCGAGAGCAGAGTTGCAGGCAACTCCGCAAAAGGTGGCCGAGGCGTACGCGGAATTTTTCAAGGGCGTTGGCGTGGATGAAACCTCGGTACTCGGCGAAACTTTTGAAGCAGAGCACAACGAAGTGGTAATCCTGAAAGACATTGATTTTGTGTCAATGTGCGAGCACCACCTATTGCCATTCACCGGAGTAGCACACGTTGCATATTTGCCGAGCGATCGTGTGATTGGTTTGGGCAGAATTCCAAAATTGGTTGAGATTGTTGCCGCCAGACCTCAGTTGCAAGAAAACGTAACCGCTCAAATTGCTGATGCACTTGAAAAGGGATTGGGCACCAAGGGCGTTGTAGTTGTTGTTGAAGCGCGACACCACTGTGTGATTTCACGTGGTGCAAGACAACCGGAAGCAAACACCATAACTATGGCTGCACGCGGTTGCTATGCAGAACCTGCGGCCCGCGCCGAGGTTATGGCACTCATTTCAAAATGAACAATGTCGTGAATCAAACACCAAAGGTAATGGGTGTCTTAAATGTCACCCCAGATTCATTTAGCGACGGCGGTCAATTTGATTCCGTGACCACAGCATTAGACCACGCCAGAGTTCTAATAATTGGCGGTGCCGACATCATTGACATTGGCGGCGAGTCAACTCGCCCAGGTGCGCTAAGAACTTCAAGTGATGAAGAACTTGCCCGAGTGATTCCGGTCATTGAGGCGTTGAGCGCAGAGCTTTTGGCAACCGGTCGCAACGATGTGCAAATTTCAATTGACACCATGAACGCAACTACGGCACTTGCTGCTCTGGCAGCCGGTGCAAAAATCATCAACGATGTTTCCGGTGGTTTGGCCGACGAAAAAATGTTTTCAGTTGCGGCGGCAACCGGAGCAACCATTGTTATTTCGCACTGGCGAGGATTCAGCACAGAAATGGATCAACTCAACCAGTACCAAGATGTCGCTCGCGAGGTATCTCTTGAGCTGCAGGTGCGAGTGGATGCAGCCCTTGCTGCGGGAGTTACGAAGTCAAAGATTGTGATTGATCCGGGGCTGGGTTTCGCCAAAGACATGGAGCAAAACTGGAAGCTGGTGGCCAGGCTTGATGAGTTAGAGAAGCTCGGATATCCAATCTTGGTTGGCGCGTCTCGCAAGCGATTCATTGCCGGTGCGCTGGATTCTGATCTTGATGGCGATGCCAATATTTCAAACACCCGCCGCGATGTAGCCACAGCTGTGCTGACCGCACTGCTGATGCAGCGCAAAATGTGGGGAGTTAGGGTACATAACGTTGTTGCCACAGCAGATGCCATCGCTATTGTTCAGGCCCTGCGCGACTCCAATTAGGCTTTAGGCATGGCCAAAACACTAAAAATCAAACTGACTGGGCTGCGTGTTTATGCGCACCATGGGGTTTTTGATTTTGAACGTCAGAACGGCCAAGACTTTTATATAGATGCTTCTGTTTGGGTGGATAAGTCCTCACTGGAGTTTAGTGACGACCTAACTAAGACCGTGCACTACGCAGATCTTGCCAAGGCACTGGTAGATAACGTGAAAAATCAACCGGTAGACCTGCTTGAAACTTTGGCGCAGCGATTGGTAGAACTAGTGCTCAACTGGGGAGGACCTGCCGGCCCGGTAGTAAAGGCAAAAATTACCGTTCACAAACCAAATGCCCCAATCGTTTATGAATTCAGCGATGTCTCGGTAACCGCCAAGGGCAAACGTGCTGAACACGGCAAAGACGAGGCAAAGTAATGGCTGAACCGGTTCGCGCCGTTCTTGCGATTGGTGGCAACTTGGGTAAGCGCAGAAAAACCATTCGCTCGGCCCTTAAAGCCTTAGCGGTCACCCCGGGAATCAAAAAAGTTATTTGCTCACCACTGGTGGAATCTTCAGCGGTTACCGCCGAGGGAGTCGACGATTCAAAACCCAATTACCTAAACGGTGTGGTTCAAATTCAAACAACTTTGAAGCCAAAAGAGTTGCTTGAAGAAATTCATCGAATTGAAACCCAGCATGGCCGCATCAGACTGGAGCGCTGGGGTTCACGCACCTTAGACATTGACATCATTACCTATGGTGATGTCTTGAAAGTCGGAAAAGAATTAACCATTCCTCATCCGCGCGCGTTTGAACGAGCGTTCGTACTTGTTCCTTGGGCAATGTTGGAACCCGATGCCGTCTTGCCGGGCCACGGTTCGGTAAAGGCACTAGCTGAGCCAATGCAGAGCCAGGTTTGGTTAGCAAAATGAAACCAACAAAACTCATTAATCTGATTGCTTGGGTGGTACCGGCAACCACTGCTGGATACTTACTGCCGCAGATTGTGGTGAACCAAGGTGGTTCAATTCCCATCTCTCCGCTGAACATCATTATTACTTTGCCGCTGATTGGCATCATTCTGACTCTGATGGCAATTCCAATTTTTAAATATCGCAAAGCGCTCCTTGCCAGAGCTAAAGCTGCAAGCGCAGCCCGCCCGCTGCCACTGAATCCTTTCTACGCAGTGAGAATTCTTTTGCTGGCAAAAGCCATTTCAATTTCCGGAGCAATTTTTATTGGTTGGCACATTGGAGTCGTTTGGCTGCAGTTGAGTTCGCCAATCATTCCAAGTTCAACTCTTCAAAACGCGATTGCACTGATTGG
>JBFYON010000043.1:0-6054 GCA_041303755.1 Micrococcales bacterium
AGGCTTTCGAAGAAGTATTCGAAGTTACTGCTGCTGCACCTGTTGCTGCTGCTGCACCTGCTGCTGCAGGCGGCGGCGCTGCTGCTGCTGAAGAGAAGGACTCATTCGATGTAGTTCTTGAATCAGCTGGCGACCAGAAGATTGCAGTAATCAAGGAAGTTCGCGCATTGACCAACCTAGGTCTAGGCGAGGCAAAGGCTCTAGTTGATGGTGCACCTGCAACCATCCTTGAGGGCGCAAACAAGGACGCTGCTGAGAAGGCAAAGGCCGCTCTAGAGGGCGCTGGCGCAAAGGTTACCCTTAAGTAATCCTGCTTCTTAAAGCTAAAGAACTCCCTCGGGCTTCGGTCTGGGGGAGTTTTTCCTTTTCCGTGTGCTCGAGTTGACTTTAGTTCTACTAACTGTAGAATAACATCATGATTAAGAAGATTATTCTGGCGCTTGGCGCCCTAACCCTTGTATCTGCAACACTAACCGGCTGTTCAATGGAACCATCAGGTTCGGTTGATGGTCACGACGAACTGCACTTTTCTGATGGCTGGGTTCGTGTTTCTGAGGGAACTCAGATGGAAGGTGGAATGACAGGTGCATTCACCAAAATTGAAAACCACACAGCCAACGACGTAACCCTAGTTGGCGCATCAGCAGAAATCGCCGGCATGGTTGAGGTTCACGAAGTAGTCATGATGGACGGCGAAATGAAGATGCAGGAAAAAGACGGCGGCATCGTAATCAAGGCTGGCGAGACTGTAACTCTTGAGCCAGGCGGCCTTCATGTAATGCTTATGGATCTGAAGAAGCCAATTCTTGAGGGTGACGAAATCACTCTTACCCTAGATTTCGATGGCTACGAAGACCAAACTTTCACTTGGCCAGCTAAGGCATCCTTATCTGGCGATGAGGAGTATCACGAAGAGAAGTAAAATTCTCTTATGAGCAAGTTCACACGACGAGGGTTTCTAGCTGGTGCATCTGCATCAGCCGGGGCCCTCGTTGGTGCTTCTGCGGGTGGTGTTCTGGGTGCTCAGCTTGGTGCTAACGCAGCCACTTCTGCTGCCGAGCTAGCTGCCCAGACTGCCGTGCTAAAGCGCAGCGAAAAGTTTTATGGCGAACACCAAAACGGTATTGAGCTAGAGCTCCAAACCTTCACAAACTTCGTAACTCTAGATTTGCATGCAGATACCAATCGTGAGGCTTTTGCACGATGGATGAAAATTCTCACCGATGACATCGAGAGACTGACCGCCGGCGAACCTATCCTTGCTGACGCTCAACCACAGTTGGCAATTGGCCCAGCACGGCTAACCGTAACCGTAGGGTTCGGACCAGCACTCTTTGCAAAGCTGGACATTGAATCTCAGCGTCCGGACTCCTTGCAAGATTTACGGTCATTCAAAGTTGACAGATTAGAGGATCAATTCACGGGTGGCGATGTCTTGCTACATGTTTCCGCAGATGACCCCATCGTCTTGTCGCATGCAGTTCGCGCGCTAATTGGAGACAGTGTTGGCTTTGCATCGGTTCGTTCTACTCAGCAGGGGTTCTCAAATGCTCAGGGGGTGGTGCCGAGCGGTGTGCGCCAGCGCAATCTGATGGGGCAGGTTGATGGCACCGATAACCCTCAATTTGGCACCGATGATTTCAATAATCTTGTTTGGATTGAAGACGGCCCCGAGTGGATTCGCGGCGGAACAATTTTGGTGCTACGAAGAATTGCGATGCAGTTAAATACCTGGGACAAACTTGGTCGAACCGATAAAGAGCAGGTAATTGGCCGTCACCTTGACACCGGCGCTCCGCTCGGCCAGAAAAACGAGCTGGATCCCGTTGATTTTGATGCCGTTGATGAACGAGGGCTTAAGGTAATTCCAAATTTCGCCCACATTCGAAGGGCATCTGCGCAGAAGGCGGGCGAGCGGTTCTTTAGGCGCCCGTTCAACTATGAGGTCGGCACAGCACCCGATGGAACCCCAGACGTTGGTCTTTTATGGACCGCCTACCAACGTGACGTCTCGAAACAGTTCATTCCTGTGCAGCGCCGACTAGATCAGTTTGATTTGCTGTCGCAATGGACCAGCCCGATTGGTTCATCGGTCTGGGGTATTCCAGGTGGACTTACTAAAGGGGAGACCTTCGCAAGTCGCCTAGGCTTATAGGGTGTCCAGCCCATCAATCAGCCAGCGTCAACGCTGGAAATTCATTCTTATTATTGGTGGCCTACAAACCCTGCAACCTTTTTCTCTAGACCCTTATCTACCATCCGGACCAATCATTGCTCGTGGGTTTGATGTTCCAGATTCAATGATCCAACTAACGCTGAGTGCGTTGTCGCTTGGCTTTGCACTGGGTCAGCTAATTGCCGGACCGCTGAGCGATTCAATTGGCCGCCGCAAGCCGATGCTGATTGGTTCCGCACTTTATGTTTTGGCCAGTGCCTTCGTGGCATTGGCACCAAACCTAGAGATGTTCTTCGTTTCTAGATTTATTCAAGGCGTAGCTGGTGCTGCCGTTCTAGTTGTTGGCAACGCCGTAATGCGAGATCTGTACGACGGCTTGCCGTTACTTAAAGCGATGGGTCGAGTGCTGCTAATTCAGGCACTCGCTTGGTTTATTGGACCATTTGCCGGTTCTCAACTTTTGCAAATTATGGACTGGCGCGGCGTCTCGTTGGTGCTGGGCGTATTTGCAGTGTTGATGCTCACAATGGCAATTCGATACCTTCCAGAAACACTGCACCACGAAGATCGCCGGGATCAAATATTTGCCGGTATGACAAAACGCTTCATTCACGTTCTCAAAGATCGAATCTATGTTGGTCTATTGATAGTTTCCATGTTCAACGGAATCTCGCTTTGGGCCTATCTAGTGGTCATGCCGTTTGTGCTGACAAATTCATATGGGCTCACTCCGGCTGAGTTTGGTTTGATTCTCACCGCAAATTCTTTTGGTGCGTATCTAGGGGTTCAGTTCTCTTCAAAACTTGCGCAACGAATTCCTGCTCAATGGATTCTGGTTGGTCTGCATGTTGCAAGCATCGCACTAGGAACTTGGCTACTTGTTGTTTCGGCCGCACAGCCACCGCTGTGGCTAATTGTTAGCTTGATTTGGATTTTCGTATTCTGTTTCGGCATGACCGTGACTCCAATTGGAGCGCTATCGTTGGCTCCCCACGGCGAGGAAGCTGGCACCGCAGCATCACTGATGGCTGTGCTGAACTCGCTTGCCATAACCGCCGCAGGTCCGCTCTACACAACGCTTTCCAAGACAAACATGACGGGCGTGGGTGCGACCATTGCCGTTTCTCACTTGCTGGCCCTGTTAGCGATGGTAACAATTGTTAAACCAAGAACGGTTCCTGATCTAAAGTAATAGTCTTTTGTCATGGCTCGAGTATTGATAATGCACGGATGGACAAACCGCCGACAAGAGGGCACTTGGCACCGAATTCTGGCTTCCGAGTTGCGTCAGCAGGGTCACCAGGTTTTGTACCCGCAGTTTCCAAGCACCGATAACCCCTCGCTAGAAGACTGGCAAGAACTCTTGACTGCCGAGCTGGCGTTGCTGGAAGAAGCCGGCAGCGGTCAGACGGTTGTAATTGGTCACAGTTTGGGCTGCATCAACTTTATTCATGCAGCCGTTGACGGCAGAATTCACAAGCCGGTGGATCGTCTTCTATTTGTTGCTCCTGCCGATCCCAAGCTGCTGAGCGAGATTAAAGGTTTGAAAGTGAATCTTGCAAAGTCTTCAACTAGGGATGCATTGCTTTCTGCTGTGAAGTCTTTGACCTTGGTAGGGAGCGACTCTGACCCGTGGAGCCCTGACGGAGTTCAGGCCACCTTCGGAGAACCGCTGGGTGTTGAAGCAATAATCATTCCTGGAGCGCGGCACTTTAAGGTCGATGAAGGCTGGGGCCAATGGCAAGGCCTAGTGAACTGGGTAAATGACCCAACTGCAGATATCACGATTCGCTAGGTAGGCTTATCAGGTGCTCCCGATTTGCCCCAGGGACAAACTTCTAAATTAGGAATAACGATGCGGATTCTGCTCGTTGGTGCTGGTGGTGTTGGCGATGCAATCGCCAAAATCGCAGCTACCAGAAACTTTTATGAACTAATCGTGGTCTCTGACTACGACCTATCGCGCGCTGAGCGCACAATCGAATGGATTGCCAAACGTCACGGTAGCGAAGTTGCTGCCAAGTTCGTTGCATCCAAGATTGATGCTTCTAGTGCAAGTAACGTGACCGAGGTCTGTAAAGCTCACAACATTGATTTCGTAATCAATGCCGTTGAGCCAAAGTTCTTGCCAACGGTTTTCTCTGGCGCTTTCACAGCAGGAGTTAACTACCTAGATATGGCGATGAGCCTGTCTGAGGCGCATGAATCAGATCCTTTCCACCAGCCGGGTATCAAACTTGGTGACGCGCAGTACGCACTGCACGATCAGTGGGAACGCGCCGGAAAGCTTGCGTTGGTTGGAATGGGTGTTGAGCCTGGTCTATCTAATGTCTTTGCTCGCTACGCACAGGATCACCTATTCAGTGAGATTGACGAACTAAGCATCAAAGACGGCGGAAACCTTGCTGTCTTTGATGAAGCAGGAAACGAAATTTTTGCTCCTTCGTTCTCAATCTGGACAACCATCGAAGAGTGCCTAAACCCGCCTACCATTTACGAAAGTGGCAAGGGCTGGTACACGACTCAACCGTTTAGCGAGCCAGAAATCTTTGAGTTCCCTGGTGGAATCGGTGCGGTTGAGTGTGTGAACGTAGAACACGAAGAAATCTCTATGTTGCCAAGAAACATCAAGGCAAACAAAGTTACCTTCAAGTACGGTTTGGGCGGGGAGTTTATCGGTGTTCTAAAGACCCTGCACAAGCTTGGACTTGATGCAACTAAGTTGCAGCGCGTTCGTTCAGCTCAGGGTCCGGTTGATGTTGCACCGCGAGACATGGTTGCTGCGGTTCTTCCAGATCCAGCCACCATTGGTCCTCGTATGACAGGCAAGACCTGTGCGGGTCTTTTGGTAACCGGTAAAGATAAAGATGGTCGCGATCGTGCGACTTACCTGTACCACGTTGCCGACAACGCCGAGACTATGGCAGACATTGAGGCGCAGTGCGTGGTTGCACAGACTGCATTCAACCCATTGATTGCTCTTGAACTTATTGCCGAAGGTACCTGGAAGGGTGTTGGTGTGATGGGTCCGGAGCAATTTGACGCCAAGCCGTTCCTTGATTTGATGAGCTCATCAACGGGCTACAACATCAAGTGGGAAGCGCAGGAGCGCCTGCCGGCAAGCCCACTGCGTCACCCGTAGGACGAGTAATTTCTCTAGCTGGCGGGAGTGAAAACTAAACCCCAGCTGGCATCGAAGGCCTGATTTGGTTCAATCCAGATCAGGTCTTCTTTGCTGTTAAACGCGTTTGCCGGGCCGGTCTGGGGCTCAATGGTGATGGCCGTTCTAGGATTTTGATCGGCGTTATTCGTGTAGAAATCCGGGGTAAATATGAATGCGTATTTCATTTCGCTAGATTGCCAAATATTCAGCATTGAGCCACTCGGGGCTCTTAAAAAGTGATGTCCACGGCCATCAGCATCTCGCTCTAAGTTTGAGAAGCCGTGGTCAAAGTGACAGGTTGAAAGCTTGCGCCAATCGGTGATGTCAAATTCTGAACCCGATATGTCTTGCTTGCCAATCGGAATCTTTCTTTCATTAACGAGGTCTACTGTTCTAACCGAGGATTTTATTTCTAAGTCTTCCGTAGGAGTGCCCGAAATCTGTAAGAAGGGGTGTGCACCAACTACGTATGGTGCTGCCGCAGCACTCAAGTTTTTGGCGCTGTGCCGAACTTCAATCCCACTCAGAGTCAATTTATAACTGACGGAAATTTCCAAGTGAAATGGGTAGCCAGCAGTTGGCTGCAGCACTGTCGTCAGAGTCACGCTGGCTGAGGAATTTTCTGTAATTTCAAAGATTGATTGACTAACTAAACCGTGAATTGCGTTATTCAAACTTGGATCATTGATGGCTAGCTGTAGTTCTTGATCACCAA
>JBFYON010000044.1:0-3427 GCA_041303755.1 Micrococcales bacterium
CTCAATCGGTGTGAAATTGTAATTGCGGTTGGCGAAAGAGTTGGCGTCTCGTTGGTTGCGTAACCAAACATGATGCCCTGATCGCCGGCGCCCTGGGAGTCATACTTATCGCCAGAGTTGCCAACGCGATTTTCGAATCCGTCGTCTACGCCCTGCGCAATGTCTGGCGACTGCGCGCCAATAGACACCGATACTCCGCAGCTCTTGCCATCGAAACCGATGTCGCTAGAGGTGTAACCGATGTCTTGAATTGTCTGACGAACCAGCGCGGGGATTTCAACATAACCGGCAGTAGTGACTTCACCGGCAACGTGAACGAGTCCGGTGGTGACCATGGTTTCAACCGCTACACGTGAGTGCGGGTCTTGCTCAAGCATGGCGTCGAGAATAGTGTCCGAGATTTGGTCACAAATTTTATCTGGGTGACCCTCAGTCACAGACTCTGATGTAAATAGGCGAAGAGTGCTCATTAGGAGTGCATCATTTCTGTTAGAGGAGTGAAACTGCGTTACTTGGCTACCAACATTCTTGTC
Source organism: Micrococcales bacterium (assembly GCA_041303755.1). Lineage (GTDB taxonomy): Bacteria > Actinomycetota > Actinomycetes > Actinomycetales > Microbacteriaceae > Rhodoluna. Next base: position 534 of record JBFYON010000044.1, read on the forward strand.
TGTCTGTTTACAACGTTGGCTAAACGTTGGATGCCAATTCTTATGTTCTCTGGAGTTGGGTAGGAGTAACAGATTCGCAAATTGCGATGCCCGGTTCCATTTCCAAAGAATGCGGTGCCAGGGGTATAGGCAACTAGTTCCTCTACCGCCTGCGGCAGCATGGCTTTAGAGTCAACGCCTTCTGGCAGGGTCAACCACAGGTAAAAGCCGCCGTCCGGTGTTGTGGTTTCAACCCCAGGCATAAACTCGCGGACTGCGGAAAGTGCGGCGTCCTTGCGTTCGCGGTAAACGCCGCGGAAGGTGTCGATCTGCTTTTGCCAATCCGCGTGTGAAAGATATGCGCTGATCATGAACTGTGTAAACGAACTAGGGCATAGCAGCGCCGATTCCTGCGCTAGTACTAGCTTTTCGCGAATTGCAGGCGGGGCCAGCACATAACCAACGCGGAAACCAGGTGCCAAAATCTTTGAGAAAGAACCCATGTAGATAACGTCGTCGTCCATTGCGCGAAGAGCAGCTGGAACCGGCTTATCAAAATACAAAAGTCCGTAGGGATTATCTTCAAGAACAAGAATGTGTTCGCGCTTGCAGATTTCTAGAATCTTTGGACGACGATCAGCTGACAAAGTAACGCCAGATGGATTGGCAAAGTTAGGCACCAGGTACAAGAACTTAATTTTCTTTCCCTGTTGTTTCATTTTTGCGATTGATTCCTCAAGCGCTTCAGGGCTCATGCCATCGTGATCGGTGTAGACGTGTTCAATGTGTGCTTGGTAGTGACGGAAAATTCCAATCGCACCAACGTAGCTTGGGCCCTCTGCCAAAACGACATCGCCCTCATCAAGAAACAAGCCGGCAATCATGTCGAGGCCGTGCTGCGAACCGGTAGTAATTACAAGATCTTCAACCGATGACTGAATGCCCTCAAGCGCCATCAGATCACGAATTTGATCGCGAAGTTTTAGGTCACCCTGGCCACCTGCATATTGAATTGCAAGATCCCCGCGAGTACTCATCATGCTTTCGTAGGCGTCGCTCAATAAATCTTTTGGCAGCGCTGCAACGTAAGGCATTCCGCCGGCAAGTGAGACAACCTCAGGCCTAGAGACCACGGCAAAAAGGGCACGAACTTCAGAGACGGTCAGCGTTTCCGCTCGCGCGGCATAAGAATCTAACCAGTGGTCTAGATTATTTGCCTGCAGATTGCTGTTCGTCATCCGACCAGTTTACTTTGCGAAGGGCAGCAGCCCTTTAGTGAACTCTTTATTACGAAAGAATTAGATGAACTCGGCAAGATCCTGAACCAGGATTGCCTTTGGTTTCGCGCCCACCATTGTCTTTGCGATTTCGCCGCCCTTGAAAACCAACAGTGATGGAATTCCGGTGATGCCATATTGCTGTGCAAGGCCCGGTTCTTCATCGACGTTGACTTTAACAACATCAAGCTTGTCTGCGTACTCGGCGCCGAGCTCATCGACGATAGGGGAAACCATGCGGCAAGGGCCACACCATTCTGCCCAGAAATCCACCAAGACCGGCTTGGTGTTTGAAAGAACTTCATCCTTGAAAGTTGCTGTGGTTACGTCTCTTGCCATGGGGTGTCCTTAGGTAATTTGTACAGATTTAGTCTGAATCTAGTGATCCGATAGGAAGTGCTCTGCATCTAGTGCAGCAACACAGCCAGATCCGGCAGCGGTAATGGCCTGGCGGTAGGTTGGGTCAATCACGTCTCCACAGGCAAAAACACCTGGCAAATTGGTCTTTGAACTACGGCCCTCAACCTGAATGAACTTCTCAGGGGTGAGTGTGACCTGATCTTCAACAAGCCAAACCCTCGGATCATTTCCAACTGCGATAAATAGGCCGTCTAGGGCCAAATCCTTGGTTGAACCGTCAACGGTGTTCTTTAGAGTAACTGCCTCAAGCTTGGCCTCGCCCTTTAGTTCAGCGATCTCAGTGTTCCAGATGACCTCAATCTTTTCGTGAGCCAAAGCGCGCTCCTGCATGATTTTTGAGGCTTTAAAGGTGTCACGGCGGTGAATCAGGTACACCTTGGCCGCGAATCGGGTCAAAAATAGGGCTTCTTCCATGGCTGAGTCGCCACCGCCAACAACCGCAATGGTCTTTTCTCTAAAGAAGAAGCCATCACAGGTGGCACACCATGAAACTCCGTGGCCAGAAAGTTCTTTTTCGCGAGGCAAACCAAGTTCACGGTAAGCAGCTCCGGTTGCCAAAATTACAGTCTTGGCCTCGTAGGTCTCGCCGGCTCCGGTCTTGACGATCTTCACATCGCCGCGAAGGTCAACTTCAACCACGTCTTCCATCAGGATCTCGGTGCCAAAGCGCTCGGCCTGAGCCTGAAAGTGAGCCATAAGCTCCGGACCCATTAGGCCCTCTGGGAAACCAGGAAAGTTCTCAACCTCGGTGGTCTTCATTAGCTCGCCACCAGCTTCAACAGATGATGCAATAAGCAGAGGCTTCAAACCCGCGCGTGCTGTGTAGATGCCCGCGGTGTAACCGGCAGGCCCTGAACCAATAATGATGACGTCGCGCATTTTTCCCTCTTTGATGTTCTTTGATTGCAAGCCAATTTTAGCGGCGCAGTATTCCCTTGAATCCGGCCAGAGCCGTGTCTATCTCGGAAACTCTAAGTAAACGCAGCGCGATCGTATAAACGGCAAACATCACAAAACCAACTCCGGCGATGGTGAGTGAAGAAGACAACACCGATGCAACTGCAAACGACCCCGGCTTCACTCCACCAATGATTTCGATTGCGCCATAACCCAATGCGCCCGCCAGCACCCCGGCAAGAATAAATTGCGAAAGCGCAGATGCAATCTTGTGATCGTTGAGCGAGCCAATTCTTTTGGTCAACATCGTGAACGCGATGA
>JBFYON010000045.1:0-3853 GCA_041303755.1 Micrococcales bacterium
TTGCGGTTGCGGTTGCGGTTGTTGTTGCCTGAGCGCTCTGAAGATTCACCTGAATCGTTTGAACGTGACTCGCCAGCATCAGCTGACTTCTCGGCAACTACCTTTTCGGCTTTTGGCTCGCTTGCGTCAGCCTTAACAGCCTTCGCGCGAGTGGTCTTCTTTGGAGCTTCGGTCTTCTCAGCTGAAGCTGACACATCTGCTACTACGCGACGCGACTTTTTGACCGGAGTGGTTTCCTGGATTTCATCCATGTTTATTGATTTCTCTTTCTTAGGAGATATTTGTGACTGTTTTATTTAGAGAGTCACTGCCTGCATGTTTTGAACATGCTGCTACCGCGTTAGATCTGCGGGATTTTCACCAATTATTGGTGCAAGGCAACTGTAGCACCTTTGAAGTCCACAGCCAAAAGCAACGCTTTCCACTGTGGATAGTGCTTTGCCGCCAATTTAGCCGCTTCTAGGCGCTGTGCCGGGTCGCTGGCCAATACCAACACCGATGGGCCAGCCCCTGAAACTACTGCTGCATGGCCGTGTTCGCGCATGAGCTTAACGATCGCGTCGGTCTCAGGCATAGCCGCAGCACGGTAATCCTGGTGCAGTCTGTCCTCAGTTGCAGCCAGCAAAAGCTCTGGGCTTTGGGTAAGCGCTGCAATAAGAAGTGCAGACCTGGAAACGTTGAATACCGCGTCATCGTGAGGAACTGAGTCTGGCTGTAAAGAACGAGCCAACGCTGTAGACATTTTGTGATTCGGTACCAATTCAAGTGGCGATACGCCGCGGTGCACGAATAGTTTTTTGTGGTGAGGGCCAGACTCGTCTTCCCAAGCAATTGTTAGTCCACCAAACAGTGCGGGCGCCACGTTATCCGGGTGCCCCTCAAGTTCTGTTGCGATGGTGAGTAAATCTTGATCGCTAATTTCTACTAGGCCCTCAAGCAACCCCTTTGCCGCCACGATTCCCGAAACCACTGCAGCACCGGATGAACCCATGCCCCTACCGTGCGGAATAATGTTGTGCGCTTCAAGTTTCAGGCCAGGAAGTTTCTGGCCGTACTTCTTAAATGTGTAGGCAATCGCTTTTACTACAAGATTGTTTTCATCGGTGGCTACATCGCCAGCGCCTTCGCCATGAACATCAACTACTGCTGCGTTTCCAGCAACGGCTTCAACAATCAACTCGTCATAGTAGGACAGCGCCATTCCAAGCGTGTCAAAACCCGGTCCAAGGTTTGCCGATGTGGCCGGCACCTTTACCGTGACTTTCCTACCAATAAGAGATGTCATTTTTTTTAGTTCTTAGTTAGGCCCAGTTGTTCTGCAACAGCTTCAACTCGGTTTGCAACGGCCTGAGGTTTGATGCCCTTACCGCGCTCATCTTTAAGCGCCCACATCGGGTCCTTTAGTCCGTGACCGGTAACAGTTACAACGATTGTTGCCCCGGCTGGAACTTCGCCCTTCTTAGAGTGCTTGAATAATCCAGCAGCTCCGGTTGCGGATGAAGGTTCTACGAATACGCCAACTTCATTCGAAAGGAATCGGTGCATCCAAAGAATTTCTTTATCTGACACAAAACCAAACTGACCACCCGATGCTTCGCGAGCAGCTAAGGCTAGATCGTAAGACGCAGGGTTTCCGATGCGAATTGCTGTAGCAATTGTGTCGGGCTTCTTTACTGGGTTGCCAAATGTGAACGGTGCTGAGCCTTCTGCCTGGAATCCCCACATCTTTGGCATTGCCTTGATGCGTCCAGCCTCAAGGTCTTCTTGGTAGCCCTTTGAGTACGCGGTGTAGTTACCCGCGTTGCCAACTGGAAGAACGTGGAAGTCAGGCGCGAAGCCAAGTGAATCAACTACCTCGAAGGCACCGGTCTTTTGACCCTCGATGCGGTCTGGGTTGACAGAGTTAACCAAGTGCACTGGATAGTTGGCACTCAGGTCTCTGGCGAGGTCTAGGCAATCATCGAAATTGCCTTTGACCTGCAAAATTTGTGACTTGTGCGCAACTGCCTGTGAAAGTTTGCCCAGAGAAATCTTTCCCTTTGGCACGAGCACAACAGACTTAATTCCCGCCGCTGCTGCATACGCTGCGGCAGATGCAGAAGTGTTTCCAGTGGATGCTGCAATCACGGCCTGTGCTCCGTGCCCAACGGCCTTAGATACAGCCATGGTCATACCGCGATCCTTGAATGATCCGGTTGGGTTCATGCCCTCGACCTTGAGTAGAACGCGTTCAGCACCAACTAGTTTTGCAAGCGCAGGCGCTTCAACCAGCGGGGTGCCGCCTTCGCCCAAAGTGATGATTGGGTTATCGCTTGAAATGTCTAGGCGATCCATGTATTCGCGAATAACTCCGCGCCACTGATGTGCCATTAGATTCCTTCTACTCGGATTACTGAAGTAATTGATTCAACCGACTCACTCGAAGCCAAAGCTTTGACTACCGCGCTAAGTTCTGCATCGGTGGCTGAATGGGTTCCTACCTCGAGGGTAGCGGTTTTGCTTCTCTTGCCATCGATTACACGCACCGACTGCTCAACAGTTTCAATCGATACGTTTCCAGCAGAGAAAGTATTGGCGATCTTTGCAAGGACCCCTGGCTGATCGGTGGCTTCAAGAGTGATTTGGTATCGGGTGTGCACGCGATCAATTGGCAGCACTGGAAGATTGGCGTGAACCGAATCAGCCAGCCCAGGTCCACCGGCAACGTGACGCTTTGCCGCTGAAACTAGGTCACCCAAAATTGCCGATGCGGTCTGAACGCCTCCGGCTCCAGCGCCATAGAACATCAATTCACCTGCAGCTTCTGCTTCAACGAACACAGCGTTAAACGCGCCGCGAACAGAACCAAGCGGGTGGTTTCTGTCAATCAGGACTGGGTGAACACGAACTGCAACGCCGGCCTCGCCACCGTTTGCTGGCACACGTTCAGCAATTGCAAGCAACTTGATTACGTAACCGTCGCGCTTGGCTGCTTCCATTTGGGTTGCAGTAATTTTTGTAATTCCCTCGCGGTAAACCTTTTCGAGTGGTACCTCGGTGTGGAACGCGAGCGATGCCAAGATGGCCGCCTTTTGTGCCGCGTCATACCCCTCAACATCCAAGGTTGGGTCTGCTTCTAGATAACCAAGAGCAGTTGCAGCATCCATTGCGGTTTCAAGGCTGATTCCTTCAGAATCCATGCGATCAAGAATGTAGTTTGTTGAACCGTTCACGATACCCATGATGCGATTAACTTTGTCTCCGGCAAGTGACTCGCGTAGCGGACGAATAATTGGAATCGCAGCCGCAACCGCAGCCTCAAAGTAGAGTTGTGCACCAACTTGTTCGGCGGTGTCAAATAATTCAGTGCCGTGAGTTGCCAGCAATGCCTTGTTGGCAGTGATTACATCGGAACCGGAATTCAATGCCTGCAATATGTAGGTACGGGCTGGTTCAATTCCACCCATTACTTCAACCACAATGTCAGCGCTAAGAATTACTTCTTCCGCATTGGTGGTCAAAAGATTCTTTGGCACGCCAGCCTTCACTGCCTTGTCGATGTCACGAACTACAACACCGATAAGTTCAAGCTCGGCACCAACGCGAGCGGCAAGTTCCGCTTTATTCTCGATAAGTAGTCGCGCTACCTGTGAACCAACTGATCCTGCGCCAAGGAGCGCAATTCTTAATGGGCGATATTCCTGCACGATTAACTCTTCTCGTTTTTTTGTGCGATTGCTTGATACTTTAAGTCTCTGGTAAACAAGTCTGCCTCTACTTCGGCGCGAATAATCAATCTTGCCTCTCCGTTGCGAACCGCTACAACCCCAGGCCTGGTCATGAAGTTGTAGTTATTGGCCATTGAGTGGCAATA
>JBFYON010000046.1:0-7702 GCA_041303755.1 Micrococcales bacterium
GTTTTGTTGATTCCACAAATCCTTCAGCATTAAAAATCTGTGACCCAACGTGCTGATGAAAGCCAAGGAACTTGAGGTGCGAGTGGGAACGAATTTTTGCCACCAGCGCAGGTGCATCAGCTAGAGCTATTCCAAATTTCTGATCCTCACGCGCCGTTGCCAGAAAATCGTGTGTGTTCGCATGTACGCCGGTATTGACTCGCAGTCGGACAGGCTGAACTTTGTCTTGCGCGCCAGCGGCCGAGGCGATTCTTTCGATTTCAATTTCAGAGTCAATGACTATCGCACCAACACCAGCTATTACTGCGCGGCCAATTTCACGAAGCGATTTGTTGTTTCCGTGAAGACCAATTCGTTCTGGTGCAATACCGCCCGCTAGCGCTGCGGCTAGTTCTCCGCCGGAGGCTACATCTAGGTTTAGCCCAAGCTCATCAATCCAGCCAACAATTTCTGTGCTCAGAAAAGCTTTGCTCGCGTAGTAGACCTTTGCAGAAGAACCAATTTTTTTAGCAGCATCTTCTAGTGCGGACTTTGCAGCTTTTGCACGGGCACGGAAATCATCTTCATCAATTACATAGATAGGTGTGCCAAATTGGTTCGCGATATCTGCCAGGGCAACATCGGCAATCTCAACCTCACCGGTTGCGCGCCTCTTTGTGTGGCGCGGCCAAACAGTTTCGTGAATCTTGTTTAGGTCCGCAGGACTCTCTAGCCAGGCAGGTGCTAATGGATTTGGCATGAGTTCCTACATTCTCTCTGGAGTGGATACGCCCAGCATTTGCAGGCCATTGCGAAGCACGATTCCTGCCGCGTTATTGAGCCAAAGTCGAGTGCGGTGAACGCTTTCGACTTCGCCGCCAGAGATTGGAGTCACGCGACAAGCGTCGTACCAGCGGTGATATGAACCGGCAACCTCTTCTATGTACCTGGCAACCCTATGCGGTTCGCGGAACTCTGCAGACTGAGCTACCACCCTTGGAAGTTCGCTAAGTTTTGCCAGCAGTTCGGATTCAGTTGCATGTGAAAGCAGCGATGGGTCGAACTCGCTCATTTCAACATTGAGGCCCGCCGCGTTCTTGGCAACCTGCGCAGTTCTTGCGTAGGCGTACTGGACATAGAAGACAGGGTTGTCGTTGGTTTTCTTCTGCAGCTGCTCGAGATCTATATCAAGTTGGGAGTTTATAGAAGATCTAGCCAGAGCGTAACGTGCGGCGTCTACGCCAACTACTTCAACAAGGTCTTCCATTGTTACAACGGTTCCTGCGCGCTTGGACATTCGAACCGGCTCGCCATCACGAACTAGGTTGACCATTTGACCAATCAGAATTTCAAGATTTTTTCCCGGTTCATCACCGAAGGCTGCGCAGAGAGCCATCATTCTTGGCACATAACCGTGATGGTCTGCACCCAGCATGTAAATACATTGGTCAAAACCGCGCTCGCGCTTATCTAGGTAATACGCCAAGTCGCCGGCGATATAAGCTGCCTCACCATCGCTCTTGATTACGACGCGATCGCGATCGTCACCAAAGGTGCTTGAGCGCAACCAGATTGCACCGTCTTCTTCAAAAATGTGACCAAGTGCGCGAAGTCTCGAGATTGCCCTATCTACAGCACCGGATTCATACAAAGAGTTTTCGTGAAAGTAAACATCAAAGTCAACGCCAAAATCGTGCAGCGATTCTCTGATTTCACCGAACATCAGATCTACACCTGCTGCGCGGAAAGCTTCTTGTGCTTCATCGTCTGGCATCGAAAGAATGTCTAATGCAGTTTCTGCCAATACTCGGTCGGCGATCTCTTGGATGTACTCGCCGCCGTAACCATCTTCTGGTGCTGGAAGCCCCTTGGCTCGAGCAAGCAGCGATCTAGCAAAACGATCAATCTGAGCGCCGTGATCGTTGAAGTAGTACTCGCGAGTAACTTCAGCGCCCTGCGCCTCAAAAACACGTGCTAACGAGTCTCCGACCGCGGCCCATCGGGTTCCACCCATGTGAATGGGTCCGGTTGGGTTTGCCGATACAAATTCAAGATTTAGTTTTACGCCAGCAAGGTCAGTTCCGCGACCATAGTTTTCACCAGCCTCGACAATAGATTTCGCCAACTCTCCTGCAGCCGCAGCGCTTAGGGTGATGTTGATGAATCCTGGTCCGGCTATCTCAACTTTTTCAATTGAGGACTCAGACCTCAACTCGACAGCCAAGGTGTCAGCAAACGCTCGAGGATTCAAACCAAATTTGCCAGCCAACTGCATAGCCACGTTGGTGGCCCAGTCTCCATGCTCGCGATTCTTTGGTCTCTCAACGACAACTTCGCTCGGTAACTCAGACTCAGTTCCGGAAAAGACCAACCGACCATCCGCCACTAGGGCTGAAATGGCTCGAACGATAGCCGCAGAGAGCTCTGCTGGAGTCAAGGTTGATCCTTATTGAAAAGGAGGCCCGTTAGGCCTCCGTTGGTCAAGATTTACCTCTAATCATACGAGAAGGGCTTGGTTGGATGCCGGACAGATAATTAATGCAATGTTTGGACTAAGCAGACAACCTATACAAATAGTGCGCTGTTAGTCTTAAGCCATCCCTATGCCCCTATAGCTCAGGGGATAGAGCACCGCCCTCCGGAGGCGGGTGCGCAGGTTCGATTCCTGCTAGGGGCGCGACGGCTACTGAAAACAGGAGAAAATGTTCGGACTGGAATGGCTTGAACCAGAGACCCTCATCTCTTCGTTTGGCATCTACGCACTAATTGGGGTGTGTGCAATTGTCTTTATTGAGACTGGGCTCCTCATTGGATTTTTCCTCCCTGGAGACTCACTCCTCTTTGTAACAGGCCTGATGATTTCCACCGGTGATGTGGTCTGGCCAATTGGCGACGAGTACGTTCCCGTACCAATTTGGATAGCCTGCGCGGCAATTACTGCTTCTGCCTGGCTTGGCGATCAAACCGGTTATTGGATTGGCCGCAAATCTGGCCCAGCTATTTTCAATAAAACAGATTCAAAATTCTTCACCCAGAAAAATGTTGACCGAACCAACTCTTTCTTTGAAAAGTATGGAGCGAAGGCAATCATTCTGGCCCACTTCGTTCCAGTGATGCGCACCTTCGTTCCGGTGGCCGCAGGAATTGGGCAAATGAATTACAGAAGATTTCTGAAGTACAACATCTACGGAGTAATTGGCTGGGGCACCATGGTCACGCTGTTGGGCTACTACCTAGGAAAAATCCCATTTGTAGCTTCGCACGTTGAATACTTTACGATTGCTTTCATTCTAGTTTCGACAATTCCAATCGTGATGGAGATTGTGAAGAGTCGTCGCGAACACAAAGCGGAAGCGATTATTCGCTAAGAGTTTTTACTTACCTACTTAGGTAACTAGCCAATTGTTCTAATGCAAGTGATCTGTGGCTGATTGAGTTTTTAACCTCAGGCTCAAGTTCCGCTGCGGTGATTTCAAAACCTTCTGGAATAAATATTGGGTCGTAGCCGAAGCCGTGTTCGCCCTGTTCTTGATGAGCCACGCGACCGGGCCAGATTCCGGTGAATGAAACTTCGCCTTCGGCGCTAACCAGCGCAATCGTGCAAACAAAAGAAGCCGAGCGATCTTCGTCGCGAACATCCTTCAACTGTGCCAGCAAGAGGTTTCTGTTGGTTGCGTTATCGCGCGTTCCTGACCAACCAGCCGAGAATATCCCTGGTGAACCACCTAAAATTTCCACTGCAATTCCAGAGTCGTCAGCAATAGCAGGTAATCCCGTATGGGCAAATGCGGCGCGTGCTTTGATCAATGCGTTATCAAGAAAACTTGTGCCATCTTCAATGGGCTCTGGTCCGTCGTAGCCAAGCAGCTCTAAGTCAGCAACCGTGGTTTTCAGAATGGCACCCACTTCTTCAACTTTGTGTTGATTGTGTGTTGCCAAAACCAACTTCATTAGTTTGCTGAACCTTTGGTTAGTTGCTGCGCAAGCGCCGATGCCTGAATAACCGTTAGCTCGCGGGTTCCCTTGAGTGCAAGGTCTAGTAGCAAATTAAGTTCGTCGCGATCAAAAGGAACACCTTCTGCGGTGCCCTGGACCTCAACAAATTTTCCAGATCCGGTAACTACTACGTTCATGTCAGTGTGTGCGCGAACATCTTCTGTGTAAGCAAGATCTAGAAATGGTTCGCCATCAATAATGCCAACCGATACCGCGGCAACGCTGTCAGTAAGTGGTTGAGACTTAGCCGGAATTAGCTTGTTCTCGCGTGCCCAATTAATTGAGTCTGCCAAGGCGATATATGCTCCGGTTATTGCGGCAGTTCTGGTTCCGCCGTCAGCCTGCAACACATCGCAATCAATCACAATTGTGTTTTCCCCGAGCTCCCGAACATCAACTATGGCGCGCAGGCTTCTGCCAATCAGTCTAGAAATCTCGTGAGTGCGTCCACCAATTTTTCCTTTTACCGCTTCACGATCGTTGCGGTCGTGGGTGGCCCTTGGAAGCATTGCGTACTCTGCCGTTACCCAACCCTCGCCTTTGCCCACTTTCCAACGCGGAACACCGGCGGTGAAAGATGCCGTGCACAGAACTTTGGTTCCGCCAAAGGTGATCAAAGCCGAACCTTCAGCGTGGTCACTCCAGCCGCGCTCAACGGTAATTTTGCGAAGCTGATCTGGAGTTCGTGAATCGGCGCGAACGGTCATTTAATTTCTTCTACTTTCGTAACTTCCGGTCCCAGGAACCTGTGAGCCAGCTTTTCAAATTCAGCAGCATTGCCGGTGGACTTGAATACCAGGGTTGGCTTTGAAGGGTTTGTTCTTTGCAAGTTGTGCTCTACCAAAGTGCGGTAAACATCTTTTGCAGTTTCCTCTGCACTAGAAACTAGAGTGACTGAATCTCCCATTACATAAGAGATGGCTCCGGTTAGCAGTGGATAGTGGGTGCAGCCCAAAACTAAAGTATCTATTCCCGAATCCCGAATTGGAGCCAGATATTGCTCAGCAACGGCAAGTAACTCAGCGCCCGATGTGACGCCCTGCTCGACGAATTCAACGAACCGTGGACATGCCGCACTGATGATTTGTAAGTCCAAGGCGGCAGCGAAGGCGTCATCGTAGGCCTGCGAAGTTATTGTGGCATTGGTACCGATTACGCCCACCTTTGAATTTTTGGTTGACGCAACGGCACGACGCACGGCCGGTTGAATCACTTCTACAACTGGTATGCCTCGGGCAACCGTATATCGTTCACGGGCATCTCGCAGAACTGCGGCTGAAGCCGAGTTGCAAGCGATGACCAGGACCTTGACACCTTCGTCAACTAGTCGATCCATTACAGCCAGTGCTAGCTCGCGAACTTCTTGAATGGATTTAGGGCCATATGGTGAATTTGCAGTATCGCCAACATAAATGATTGATTCATTAGGTAGCTGATCGATGATGGCACGAGCTACGGTTAGCCCACCCACACCCGAGTCAAAAATTCCAATTGGCGCATCATTCACGCTCAAAGTCTACCTATGAGGCTTTAGTTATCCGGATTTTTGCTTTTTGGGTCTTCGGGACGCAATCCCTCATAGATTTCTTTGCAAACAGGGCAAATCGGAAATTTCTCTGGGTCTCTACCTGGCACCCACACCTTGCCACAAAGAGCTATTACAGGAGTCCCTAAAACTGCGGACTCTACAATTTTCTCTTTGCGAACGTAGTGCGAATTTCTCTCGTGATCTCCCGGTTCAATGTTTTGAACTTGCTCTTCGAGCAGCGTTGAACCAGCGGTCTGCCCACCGATGTCTTCACGTCCCAAATCGCTCAAACCTTTTCCCTACTTCAAATCTGCTGCGTCTCCCAAGACTACATTCACAGTCAAGGTCTTATTGTTTCTAATCAGTTCTACGATGGCTTTTGCCCCGGCTGGCTCTTGCCTTACCGCAGCGGTTAGCTCACCTGCCGTAGCAATTGCCTGGCCATTAAATTTCACAACTATATCGCCCACCGCTAAGCCAGCTTTTTCAGCAGCTCCGCCTTTAGTGAGTTCCTTAATTTCTGCGCCAATACTGAAACCTGAATTGTCACTGCTGGCCGTTGCATCAATAACACCTGCACCCAATAACGCATGGGACGCGGTGCCGGTTGTCATGATCTCACTTGCAATACGCTCAGCAACATTAGATGGGATTGCAAAGCCAACCCCGATATTCCCGGCCTGAGCACCAGAACCTGCAGAGGCAATGGCCACGTTGATTCCAATCAACTTTCCTTCTTCATCAACGAGTGCGCCGCCCGAGTTTCCTGGGTTGATTGCCGCATCTGTTTGGATTACCCGAAGGTTGACCGCAGTTCCTCTTCCGCTGAAGAATTGCAAACCACCCAGGCCTGGATTCTCTGGCACTTCTGCCGAAGCAACTGCGATGGTTCTATTTAGGGCAGAAACAATTCCCTCAGTAACAGTGTTGGCCAATCCAAGTGGTGCACCAATTGCAACAACGCGATCGCCAACGTTAATTTGACTTGAATCGGCAAATTCAACCGGCTTAAAACTTATTGGCGCATCTACCTTGATCACTGCTAGGTCGTTTATTGGGTCTGTACCAATTACCTTGGCGTCGTATACGTGACCGTCAGAAGTTTTTACTTGAAGCTTCACATTGGAAGTAGAACCATCAAGAGTGACAACGTGCGCATTTGTAATTACGTAGCCATCCTCAGTTAAGAAAACACCGGAACCATTGCCACTGCCAGAAGAACCCGAAACGCTAATGGTCACTACCGACGGAGCTGCCGTTGCAGCCGCGCCGGTAATCCAGGTCACCGACTTTGCATCATTAACCACCACTGCCGGCGGTTGGGTCCATGAGTTGTAAACAACGACTCCTACACCGGCACCAACTCCAGCGCCCACCAATGCACCCAGAACCACTGCTGCCGTGCCGGTTAGGAATGTGGTTTTTGCAGCTAGTCTCTGGCGCATGGAACGCTTTGGCTTGACTACGCTGACGTTTGACTCTGAAAAGAGAAATTGGCGGTTGTAATCAGACATTTGTGCCCCTTATGTAAGTTCATTGGAGTAAGTAATTGCTTACTTAGGATTACAAGCAAGTCTGATTAGTTTATGAAACCTTTCTGAATGTTTTCTGGAAATTAGTCGCAGCCGAATGAACCTGGGCGCTTGAGACAATCACTGGCCACCAGTCGTGCCCTTCGCTCCAGGTTTTGGGGCGCAGGCTCATCGGGTTGCTCGGCGCCGTCACCGGACACGTAAATAACCAATTCATCAACCATAGAAATTGAGTCAGGCTCGGCAATCCAGGCAAGACTACCTTTAACCCGATAGCTGACGGCATAGGTCACCATTACCTTTGCCTGAAAGAGACCCGCGGAACTAAAGACGTGATTTATCAAAGATCCTCTGGCTGCAGGTACATTTGATGCATCGTCTCCTTGAATATCCCAATCAACCCCAATTGGTGTGAACCTGACTTCCGTTGGCAAATTGAGCAGTGTGCCCGACTTGAAATGCTGCAGGGCTGAAGCAGAGAAAGATGCAGTCTGTCCGACCGTCAATTGATCCGAGGGGTAAACACGTGCGGAAACTTGCGCTGGCGAAAACTCTGCCGATGCCGAGGTCTTTGACGTGGATCCTGGCGTGCTAACGATTTTCTTTGCGACCTTCTTTTGAACCACGGTCTTGGTTTTTGTGAGAGTAAGTTTTGAGATTGGTTTAT
>JBFYON010000047.1:0-5890 GCA_041303755.1 Micrococcales bacterium
GCCGAACCAATCTCACGCCACATAGCCGATGCTTCGCGCAGCCTTCTTGGCCTAAGTTCTAAACCAACCAAAGAGCCGAAGGTTAATTCCGCTGGGCCACCAGTAGCTCGCCTTCTGCGAACCGCTTCAGCTACCGCAGCGGCTTTGGGCAATCGTTTGGTAGCTTCCTCAGTCACTACATCAACCCAGCCTTCGATCAAGGCCAATAAAGTTTCGATGGATGCGAGCGCGGCATTCTGATCATCGGTTCTGTTTGCGATGAACGCCCCGGACTCCAGCGCTATGCGAAGTTCATCGGGGTGTTCTGGGTTAAATTCCTCCGCAAGCTGGGTGATCTTGGTGTTGTCGATTGAAATTTCTGAGGCGTATTTGGAAATTTGCGAAACGATGGAATCGCGCAACCACTTGCTGTGCTTAAACAGTCGGACGTGGGCCATTTCTCGAATTACCAGATAGATGTAGGCCTGGTCCTTTTCAATTTCTAAGCCCTTTATAAATGCCTCAAGATTTTGCGGCACAAAAGCTGCTCGCTGATCTTTGAAGAGTGGCAACCCAATGTCTCCACCGGTCAAAACTTCTTGGGATAACTTTCCAAGTGCTTGACCCAGTTGCATGGCAAACAGCGTGCCGCCCGCAGATTTCATTACGCCACTTGCGCTGCCCAAAATTTCTTGCAATTCCTCTGGTGCGTTTTGTGAAATGTTTTCACTGAGCGCAATACTCATTTGATTAGCCACTGGTTCCGATAAAGCAGTGAAGAGCGGCATTGCGTCGATTACCCAGAGTTCGCGTGAGAGTAACTTTGGCTCGGCAATTAGTTCTGATATTGCAGTTGCTTCATTGAGCCAGAGTGAGCCAATGGTGATTGCTTCGCCGATTTGTTTTCTGGCATCGTTCGAGATTGCAAATGCCCCTGATTTTGCGATGGCCTTTGCCTGGTTTGTGGCCAATTCCCAATTGACTCCAGCGCCTTTCCCCTCCGCTTGTAGCGAACTCATTGCACGTTGCAATTGGCTGAGCATTTCCTGCATGGCGGCTGGGTCCAGTGGCATTCCTGCTGCGGAGGCCAGTTTTTCCGCGTCAAATGGCTCATCGCCAGACATAAAGCGGCGCAGAAAGGCCTCGAAGTCATCGGGGTTCATGCCTCCGGGAGTACCTGGATTCTGGTTGTCGTTCATCTGCGTCCTTACTTACTAAGACTAATCACGCTTAGGCTTAAGACATTCCAAGAGATTGAATGTGAGCAGACTTGAGCAGTAGCCCCGACTTCGAATACCGTGCGTATTCCAAGCCGCGCAAATCAGCCGGTTTTGCATTCCTTTCAATCGCTGCGGTGGCCCTGCTTGGTGTTCTTGTTTTCCCAACCCCATATGTAATAGAGCAACCCGGTCCGGCCTATAACGTGCTTGGAAAAGATGAGGGAAAATCCATCATCCAAATTTCAAATGCAAAAACTTATGCCACCTCTGGAGAGCTGGATCTGCTTACCGTTCAGATTGTTGGCAATCGTGAGCAGACTCCAAATTGGATTGAAATTTTTCTAGCCTGGATAGATCCGGCAAGAAGTGTCTTACTGATTGATCAGGTGTTCCCAGCAAATCAAACCACGGAGCAATCCAATGCCGAGAGTTCGGCGATGATGGAACAGTCACAGCAGGAAGCAATTGCGGTTGCTCTCAAAGAGCTTGGCTATTCAACCCCGGTGGAACTCTACGTGAGTGAAGTAACGAAGGCATCTCCGTCAAGCGGAATGATTGTTGCCACTGACTACATCAGAACTGTCAACGGCGTCGTGGTTCGAACAATTGAAGAGCTGCGCGAAGAAGTGAATAAATACGATGGAACAAAACCTGTAGCTGTAGCCATATCTCGTGCCGGTGTTGAAAAAGTATTTGAAATTATCCCCACGAAGGACGATTCCGGTGCATACCGAATTGGAATTATGGTGGGCTACAAATATGAATTTCCTGTAGATGTTTCACTTCAGCTTGCAGATGTGGGCGGGCCTTCAGGTGGAATGATGTTTGCGCTTGGCATTTACGACAAGTTAACCGAAGGTCAACTGACTGGGGGAAACCACATCGCTGGCACCGGAACCATAGACAGTTCCGGAATCGTTGGGCCAATCGGCGGAATTCGCCAGAAGCTCTTTGGTGCCCAGCAAGCCGGAGCAAAATACTTCTTGGCTCCAGAAAAGAATTGTGCCGAGCTAGTTGAAGGCATTCCAAGTGACATTCAGGTTTTCAAAGTCAAGACTTTTGACGACGCACTTACGGCCGTAGAAAAAATTGGCAAGAAGCAAGATTTATCATCCCTACCAACATGTAGCACCAACTAAGTCACAGGAGAAGCATGACTAACAACATCGCGCCACAGCGCAACAGTTCCCCAGCTGCTATTGCCACAATCATTGTGATTGTTTTAGGCGTTGCAGCGCTTGGCTTGCTAGGCGTTTACACAGACCTACTTTGGTTTGGGCAGCTTGGTTTTGATACTGTCTTCACCACTCAGATTGTTGCTCAGGCTGCAGTCTTTGCCCTGGGTGCAGCAGTCATGGGCCTGTTTAGCTGGCTTGGCTTTTTTATCGCCTATAAGAATCGCCCAATCTATTTGAAATTCACCGACGAGCGCGACCCATTCGCCGGCTACCGAATGCTGCTTGATCAGCTTCGAAAAGTAATCATGGTTGGTTTGCCAACAGTGCTTGGCGTGCTTGGTGGAGTTGCCGCGGCGTCACAGTGGGAAATTGTGCTCACTTGGTTGAACCGCACCGAAACCGGCGAAGTTGATCCGCAGTTTGGGCTTGATGTTTCCTTCTACCTTTTTGATTTGCCATTCTTTAGCGCTGCTGTGGGTTACCTATCGGCAGCCGTATTGCTATCGGGGTTAATCGCAGCAGCGGTCCACATGATTTACGGTGGTATCCGATTCAATGGTCGTGAAACTAAAGTGGGCAAAGCCGCGCGAATTCAGATCGCCATCACCGCTGCGCTATACCTTGTGGTTCAAGGCCTAAGCCTTTGGTTGGATCAGTACGTCACTATGACTTCATCTGCTGGACTTTATACCGGTGCAACTTACTCTGACGTCAACGCTGTGATTCCAGGTTTCCAAATTTTGGCTCTGATCTCTGTGGTGGTTGCCGCTCTATTCCTAATCACAGCCGTAATGGGGCAGTGGCGAATCTCAATCATGGGTACAGCCCTGATGGTGGTTAGCTCGCTTGTGCTTGGCGGACTATACCCATGGATTGTTCAAACTTTTCAGGTTGTGCCGAACGAACGAACCCTTGAAGCCGAATACATCAAGCGCAACATCACAGCTACGCGCACTGCATACGGCTTAGACAAGGTTGAGGCAACGGAGTACAAAGCAACAACCGATGCCACTGCGGGAGCTTTGCGTAAAGACGCTGAGACCACAGCGAGTATTCGCATCATTGACCCTGCATTGGTGAGTGCTTCGTTTAGGCAGCTAGAACAGTACAAGCAGTACTACAGCTTTGCTTCACACCTTGATGTGGACCGCTACACAATTGACGGCAAAACTCAAGACACAGTGCTTGCGGTTCGTGAACTGGAACAGTCCGGTTTGGGTGATTCCCAGTCTTGGTACAACAACGTGATTGTTTATACCCACGGCTACGGAGTTGTTGCGGCCTTTGGTAATCAGCGTTCAAGCGAAGGCCAGCCAGTGTTCCTGCAAAAGGGAATTCCTTCAAATGGATTGCTTGGCGAATACGAACCAAGAATTTACTTTGGCGAAAACTCTCCAACCTACTCAATTGTTGGTGGTGCAGCAGGCGCTGAAGCACGCGAATTGGATTACCCTGCCGGAGATGGTGAGTCAGATCAGACTTACACAACTTTCAGCGGCAACGGTGGCCCAAAGTTGGACAACATCGCAGCTAGATTGGCCTACGCGATTAAGTTCCAGAGTGAGCAGATTTTGCTATCTGATGCAATCAACAATGATTCACAGATTCTTTATAACCGTGATCCACGGTCTCGCGTGGCTGCAGTAGCGCCATATCTAACCCTCGACAGTGACAGTTACCCTGCCATTGTTGATGGTCGCGTGTTGTGGATTGTTGATGGCTACACAACGTCAAATAATTACCCTTACTCTCGTTCGGAAAACTTGAGTCAGGCAATTGCCGATAGTGGTACCACCGATACGTTTGCTCGTGGCTCGGTCAACTACATTCGCAACTCGGTGAAGGCAACCGTTGATGCGTACGACGGAAGTGTGAATCTTTACGCCTGGGACGAAGAAGATCCAATCCTAAAGACTTGGTCAAAAATCTTCCCAAATACTCTGAAGCCAATTTCAGAAATGTCTGGTGACCTAATGAGTCACGTACGTTACCCTTCGGACCTGTTCAAGGTGCAGCGTGCGATTCTTGGTTCGTACCACGTTAGCGACCCAGGTTCTTTCTACTCCCAAGAAGATGCCTGGATGACGCCAAACGACCCTGTGTCAGGAACCAGCGTAAGTTCAGGCTCACTGCAGCCGCCTTACTATCTGACCATGCAGGTGCCGGGAACAAGTGCTCCAGCGTTCTCGCTGTACTCAACCTTCATTCCTAAATCCACAGGCGAATCAAGTCGAAACGTTCTAAAGGGTTATTTGGTGGCTGACTCAGATGCTGGATCGGTAGCGGGTAAAGTTTCGCCCGACTACGGAAAATTGCGTCTGCTGAATCTTCCGGCCAGCACAATCGTGCCGGGGCCAGGTCAGGTACAAAATGCATTTAGCACCGATGCCGAAGTGAGCCGATTGTTGAACATTCTGCGCCAGGGATCAACCCAGGTGCTGAACGGAAACTTGCTCACTCTTCCTGTTGGTGGAGGTTTGCTTTACGTTCAACCGGTTTACATCAAATCAACTGGAGAGACCAGCTTCCCACTACTAAAGAAAGTACTGGTGGCATTCGGAGACAAGATAGCTTTCGAAGACACACTTGATGTTGCTTTGGATGTTTTGTTTGGCGGCAACTCAGGTGCTGATGCCGGCGACGGTGGGCCAATTGTGATTCCGGTTGACCCTTCAGAACCAGTTGATCCAAACGCACCGGCCACAACGGTCAGCGCTGCGCTGCAGCGTGCCTTGCAAGATGCAAGAAATGCCATTGTTGCCAAAGAGAAAGCAATGGCTGAGGGTGACTGGACCGCATTTGGAAAAGCTGAGACAGCTTTGAAGAATGCACTGGACGCCGCTCTTTCGGCAACTAAATAGAAGTTAATTGGTAGGGGCTTTCCGCTCTGATTCCCGCGTGCTACAATCGAACTACCGACGCGGGGTGGAGCAGTTCGGTAGCTCGCCGGGCTCATAACCCGGAGGTCGTAGGTTCAAATCCTGCCTCCGCAACCAATTGAAACCCGGTCTCAAATAGAAATTATTTGGGACCGGGTTTTTTCATGTGGATAACTCCCGTGAACTTTCGCGTGCGACGCTATTTTCCACTCATGAAACCCCAACTAAAAATGAACTCGTTTGTTGGCCTAAGTTTGATGATTTCCCTCTTGGCATTTGCTCCCGAGCCATCACTGGCCGCCTGCAAAAACTCGGGCGGCTCTGCGGGTAACAATTCCGTGGGCTCACAGGTGAACGGTTCAAGCGTAATAATTTGCGCGTCTGCTGTTGCAGTGGTGCCAGCCAGGGCTGCGGTGGTAAAGAGTAAAACCATTCTCAAGCCAAAAGTTGTGCCGGTAGTTTTTCGTAGACCACAAACTCCGGCTCTAAAGCCAGTCACTGTCTCGGTTGCCAATAAACCAATCTCAAAACTTACTCTCACAAAAACCAAGACCGTGGTTCAAAAGAAGGTCGCAAAGAAAATCGTTAGCACGCCAGGATCCACGTCAAAGACCTCGGCATCGGCAGAGTTTTC
>JBFYON010000048.1:0-37928 GCA_041303755.1 Micrococcales bacterium
CCGTGGTGGCAGATATCGTTGAGGTCCGTGAGCGCCGCATGAAGGGCAGAAGCGGAAGCATTCTTGAAGTCAAAATTACAGACGGTCACGGTTTCATGACGCTGTCGTTCTTTAATCAGGCTTGGAGACAAAAGGAGCTGCGTGCTGGGGCCAGAGGCTTATTCGCAGGCAAGGTTAGTAGTTATCAGGGCAAACTGCAGTTAGCGCATCCGGATTATGAACTATTCCCAGAAGAGATTTCAGATGAAGAGGCCAAGCGCTGGGCAGAGTTGCCGATTCCTATTTATCCAGCGGCCTCAACCGTTACGACTTGGGCTATCCAGCGTGCACTCGGAGTTATTTTGGATACTCTCGAGCCAATCACAGATGAATTACCCGGCAACATAGTCAAGCAAAACAATTTGCTACCCCTTGATGAGGCGATAAGAAACATTCATCGCCCGGAAAAGCATGCCGACTGGCAAGCAGCAAGGGAAACTTTGAAATTTCACGAAGCTTTTCTATTGCAAGCGACCCTGTTGAAGCGTCGCAATGAGAATCAACAAATCAAAGCCAAAGCGCGAATTGCCGGTAAGGGGAACGTGCTGGCAAAGTTTGATGCCTCGCTTCCTTTCACTCTCACCAAGGGCCAGGTGAGCGTTGGTGCTGAAATTACTGCTGACCTAGCTAATTCGAACCCAATGAACCGATTGCTGCAGGGTGAAGTTGGTTCGGGAAAAACTTTAGTTGCACTCCGTGCAATGATCACCGTTGCTGATTCAGGGGGGCAGTCAGCATTGCTTGCCCCAACCGAGGTACTGGCCGCACAGCACTTTAAATCAATTGAAAAAACACTTGGAGAAGATCTAGCAAAAGAACTTGGCTTGACGCTCTTGACTGGTCAAATGAACACAGCAGATCGTAAACGCGCCCTGTTACAGTTGGTCAGTGGTAAGGCACAAATAGTAATTGGAACTCACGCTTTGATTGCCGACAAGGTTGAATTCCTAGATCTTGGATTAATTATTATCGATGAACAACATCGATTTGGGGTCGAGCAGCGTGAAGCACTCAGGCTCAAAGGTAAGCAACCGCCGCACGTCTTGACTATGACTGCAACTCCAATCCCGCGCACTTTAGCGGTCACTGTCTTTGGCGATCTTGATGTCTCAACGTTGACTGAACTACCTGCCGGTCGCCAAGGAATAACTTCGCACGTGGTGCAGCTCTCACAGCCGGCATTGGTGGCAAGAACCTGGCAGCGAATTGCAGAAGAAGTCTCGACCGGCCGTCAAGCATTTGTTGTTTGCCCTCGAATTGACGAAGATGATCCAGGCGATGACCTGATTGAATCTGGCGGCGCCGCAGAGGAAGAATTTACATTCTTGGACGGCACTGACAATCAGGCCGCGGAGTTTGCCAAGAAACCAAAACAGCTTCTTGCATCCGCTTTAGGAATGACGGAATCTCTGCGCAAAGTGCCAAGTTTGAAGGACTTGAAAATCGAAGCGTTGCATGGCCGAATGTCTGCTGAAGAAAAAGCTGAAGTCATGTCCAAGTTCACCGTCAGAGAAATAGATGTTCTGGTTTCCACGACTGTGATTGAGGTCGGAGTCGATGTGCCAAACGCAACCGTAATGGTCATTCTTGACGCCGACCGTTTTGGCATTAGCCAGTTGCACCAGTTGCGAGGTCGTGTTGGCCGCGGCGGTAACGCGGGTCTCTGCCTATTGCTTACTTCAGCAGAAGAAGGCTCTTTAGCCTTGGAGCGAGTAAATGCTGTGGCCAAGACTCTTGATGGTTTTGAACTCAGCGAGATAGACCTTGAGCTCCGTCGTGAGGGAGACGTGCTGGGGCAATCGCAATCGGGCGGACGGTCCAGCCTGAAGTTGCTCCGGGTACTGCAGGATGCAAAATTGATTCAGACGGCTAGGCAGCAGGTCGAAGACCTGATGGCGAACGATCCAAACCTCGAAAAGCACCCAGAATTAGCCGAATCTTTGGCCCGCCAAGACCAGGATCAGCAAACCAACCTAGCCAAGGGGTAATCCGCTCGGCTAACCTAGAGCAATGCCTTCTATTGCGGTTTACCCAGGTTCATTTGACCCAATCACTTTGGGACACCTAGATGTCGCTGCCCGCGCTGCCAAACTTTTCGACGAGGTTCACATTCTGGTCGTTCACAACCCAGGCAAGGCGCCAAGGTTTTCTAGCGAAGAGCGTGTCGAGCTAATTCGCGCCAGCCTTGCTGAGCTAAAAATTCCTGCTCCCAATAAAGCGGTTTCGGCAAAGATAAGCGTTGACACCCTTGACGGCGGATTGCTGGTGAACTACTGCAAGATGGTTGGCGCCACCGCCTTGGTTAAGGGCTTCCGCACCAGCGTTGATCTTGACTATGAATTGCCAATGGCCCAGGTCAACCGAGACCTAGCCGAAGTCGAGACCGTATTCATTCCCGCTGACCCAATCCACGGTCATGTATCGAGTTCATTGGTTAAGCAGGTTGCTGATTTAGGTGGCGAAGTCACTAAGTACGTGACTGAGGCAACCGCTAGGGCTCTCGGCGTCTCGGCTGCCAATCGAAAGGCGCAAAACTGATGGCTAATCGAAACACCGATTACCAGGTTGCGGTGCACGATCTAATGCATAAGCCGGGTCAAATGCGCGAATTAAAGCTAGATATCGTGACCCCAGACCAGATGGGCGAGGGGATTGCCCTTATCCCTAAGGGAGCCGAACTAGACCTAGATGTGCGGCTCGAGTCTGTTCATGAGGGAATTTTGGCCACCGGTGAGGTATTTGTGGACGCTGATGCCGAGTGCAGTCGCTGCCTAGAGCCCCTAACGGTCCCGGTTGAGGTGGATTTTCAGGAACTTTTCGCCTATTCTTTAACCAACGAGGATGAACACGTTGTTGCAGACGAGCAAATCGATCTAGAACAAATCATCCGTGATGCGGTAGTACTAAATCTTCCGTTCCACCCACTTTGTAGCACTGACTGTTTAGGTTTGTGCGCGGAATGCGGTGTGAAGATGGCTGACAACCCGCAACATGTGCACGAAGCTCCGATTGATTCGCGGTGGAATGCATTGCAAGAACTTCAGAATCAAGAGCTTCATAAAAAGGAAGAGTAAGTAACATGCCAGTACCAAAGAGACGCCTTTCCCGTGCACGCACACACGCACGTCGCTCACAGTGGAAGGCTGCCGAAGTTACCTTGGTGAAGACAGTTGAGAACGGTAAGACCGTTTACTCAATGCCTCACCGCGCGAAGCTTGTTTCAGACTCAGCCGGCAACGCGCTGTTCCTTGAGTACAAGGGCCGCAAGGTCGCTGACGCCTAAAACTTTCTAAGTCGCGATGAACCTCAACGTTCTATGCACTCGCTTAGGCGTTGAGATCGAGCCTCAGTTGCTTGAACTCGCACTTACCCACCGTTCGTACTCGTACGAAAACGGCAACAGCCCCAACAACGAACGTCTCGAATTTCTCGGGGACTCGGTGTTGGGTTTTGTCGTTACGGCGCATATTCACGATTTACTCGTTGAACTTCCAGAGGGCGAGTTAACCAAGGTTAAGAACGCTGTGGTTTCGGCACGTGCGCTCGCCGGAGTGGCCAGTGAACTTGGCCTCGGCGAGTTCCTCAGGCTAGGCAAAGGTGAAGATCAAACTGGCGGTCGCACTAAGTTAAATCTTCTTGCCGACACTTTTGAGGCAATTCTTGGTGCGGTCTATGTTTCCAAGGGGCTTAGCGAGGCTCGAGGGATTGTGGAGCGTTTCGTTTTTCCTTTACTTGAAGACACCGATGCGCTTCGCGAAAACAGCGATCCAAAAACCACGCTCCAAGAAAAGATTCAAGAACAGGGCAAGCCGGTTCCGGTTTATGAAACAACTTTTGAAGGACCTGACCACGACAGAGATTTCCACGCGAAAGTAGTTGTCGCTGAAAAAGTAATTGGTGAGGGCAAAGGCAAGTCTCGCAAGGGCGCTGAAACCGAAGCCGCCATCGATGCACTAGCAAAACTAAAGTAACTCCCATGCCTGAATTACCCGAGGTCGAGACGGTTCGTGCTGGGTTGGCCCCTGCGCTAACAAACGCCACTATTACTGCAGTTGATGTTCTTGACCCACGATCACTCAAGCGCCATCCGGGCGGGGTGAAAGACTTTCAGCAAACACTGATTGGTTCCAAGGTTCTTGGCGTGGTTCGCCGCGGCAAGTTTCTTTGGTTGCCCCTAGAGGTCAAGGGCGAGTCCAGAAACTTGGCAATGGTTGGGCATCTGGGAATGAGCGGGCAAATGCTTCTGCGAAAATCCAATCACCCGGAAGACAAACTAACCAGAGTGGTAATTCACCTAAAGCCAACCCGAGGCAAAGAAGTTGAATTTCGCTTCATTGACCAGAGAATATTTGGCTCGCTTGCGATAGACGAGATGCAGCCAACGCATGACGGTAAACCAGGTGGTTTTAGTGCCGGAGTCGGTAAAGGAAAAGCTTGGCAAAATCTGATTCCAATGCAGGCAGCCCACATAACTCGTGATCCGCTAGATGACGATTTTGATGAAGCGGCAGTGTTATCGAAGTTCAAGAAAAAGAACTCTGGCATAAAGAGAGTCCTGTTGGATCAGCAAACCCTGAGCGGCATCGGAAACATCTACGCCGACGAGGCGCTCTGGCGCGCTAAATTGCACTACGACCAACCCGCTGCAAGTCTCTCCACAGCCAAAGCCAAAGAATTGCTCGAGCACGTTCGGCAAATTTTGGCCAGGGCCGTTGAAGAGGGCGGCACGAGTTTTGATGAGCAGTACAAAAATGTCAACGGAGAAAGTGGCTATTTTGCCGTCTCTCTCAACGCCTACGGCATGACCGGCGAGCCTTGTAATCGGTGCGGCCGCCAAATCAAGCGAGATTCCTGGATGAACCGGGGTTCCCACTTTTGCCCAAATTGCCAGAAACTCAAGGCCTAGACGGCCGGTGGCAAGAGCACCCCTCGAAATAAGGTATTTTTATAAGTCGCGGCAGTTGGTCCGCGGTCAATAATTTGCAGCAATTTCGGTGAAGGGCGGGGAGTTAGCTTGTATCTCAAGAGCCTCACCCTAAAGGGCTTCAAATCTTTCGCTCAACCAACCACCTTTGCCTTCGAAAAAGGCGTGACCGCAGTTGTTGGCCCAAATGGTTCCGGAAAATCTAACGTTGTAGACGCGCTTGCCTGGGTAATGGGTGAACAGGGAGCAAAGAGTCTTCGCGGCGGCAAGATGGAAGACGTTATCTTCGCGGGTACCTCAACCAAGGGACCGCTTGGCCGTGCTGAAGTAATTCTCACCATTGACAACACCGATGGCGCATTGCCAATCGAGTATGCAGAAGTAACTATCTCTCGTACCTTGTTCCGCAATGGTGGTAGCGAGTACGCAATCAACGGCGAGCCTGTTCGCTTGCTGGATGTTCAAGAATTGCTAAGCGATTCAGGCCTTGGTCGCGAGATGCACGTAATCGTGGGACAGGGTCAATTGGATTCTGTTCTTCGCGCAACTCCGGAAGAGCGTCGCGGCTTCATCGAAGAAGCGGCCGGTATTTTGAAGCACCGTCGCCGCAAAGAAAAGACTGAGCGCAAGTTAGATGCGATGCAGGCTAACCTAACTCGCCTGAATGACCTTGCCGGTGAAGTTCGTCGTCAACTAAAGCCACTCAGTCAGCAGGCTGAGGTAGCTCGCGAAGCACAAGGAATTGCAGCTGTTGTTCGTGACGCAAAGTCTCGTTTGCTAGCGGCCGATATTTCAGAATTACACCGAGGTCTTGAAGAAACTGCAAAATCTGAAGCGGATCGTCGCGGTGAGCGCAATATTTTGCAGAGCCTGCTTGCCGAAAACACCGCACGCCTTGGTCAACTAGAGGCTGCCCAGGTTTCTAGTGAGCTTGATCAAGCTCGGAATCTTTCGTACCAATTTGACTCACTTGCCGAACGCTTGCGTTCGTTGCTTTCGATCGCAAATCAGCGCGTAGCGCTTTTGAGTCAGCAGGCAGAAGTTGCCGCAGGCCAAATTGACCCAGCAGCACTCGACACCGAGGCCGACGCGGCTATTGCAGCTGCGACTGAATTGTCAGCAACCGTAGAAACACTCAAGCAGGCTCTTAGATCTGCAGAAGAATCTCGAAGCGAGGCTCGCGACGTTCTTGAAAAGTTTGACAACCAGGTTGCCGAACAAAACGCACTTATCTCAAAATTTGATCTCGATAAAGCGCGCTTAGCGAATGAAGCGGCAGTTGCCGAATCAAAGTTGGTTGGCGTGCGCGGTGAGGTTGTTCGCCATGAGAGCGCACTCGGAGAGGCTCGCGATCGTCACGCTGCTAGAAAAGCAGAGTATGACGCAGAGCTACAAAACCAGAATCAGCAAAGCTCATCAGACAGTGCACTCGAAAACCGATACGAGACAGCGCAGAAGGCAGTTTCCGAAGCGGGTTCCAGAATTGAAAACCTTCGCGAAGAGCTGCACAAGGCAGAGCGTGAACGCGACTCACTTGCAGCAAAGCGGTCAGCACTTAACTTAACCCTCGAGCAAAAAGACGGTGCTTCAGAGATCTCCTCTGCTGGGCTGCGCGGTATCCGCGGTCTTGTAGCAACTCATATGAAGATTCAAAACGGTTTCGAAGCTGCAATTGCTGCCGCTCTGGGTCCGTTGGCCGATGCGCTAGTTGCTGATTCACGCGATGAGGGTCTTGCCGCAATCGAACACTTGAAAAAGAGTGATGGAGGACGCGTTGAACTTATTGTTGCCGATGTAGATGCCAAGGGTGCAGCGGCAAACTTGCCAAACATCGCTGGAGCACGTTCGGCTGCCGATGTCGTAGACGCGCCGACTGGAATTCTTGCCTTGCTGTCTAGCGTTGTAATCGTTGACGACCTTGATGCCGCTCGGGAGCTTTATTCACGAGACAAATCAACTCTGAAATTGACTCTGATTACTCTGGATGGTGACGTTCTTACCGAGTCTGTGATTCGCGGTGGTTCATCTTCTGCACCATCAAAGCTTGAGTTGGTAGCAGAGCGAGACGCTGCCGAGAAGCGCCTAAGCGAAGTAAGCAACTTTATTGAGAAATCAAATTCAGAACTTGCTCAGGCTCGCTCAACAGAAGAGGCTGCAAAAGCCTCTGAAAAAGAAGCACTGGCAGCGCTAAACGAGCAAGACGCAACTCTTGCGGCCAACGCCGAAAAGCTTGGTCGTCTGCGCGTGCAGGTCGAAGCATCTGAGGCAGAGCTAGAACGCTTGCAAATGGTTGCCGAAACTGCTGCAGAAGGGATTTCTGCTGCAGAGGCTGCCCTCAATGCTGCAATAGCTGCGCACGATGAATTCGCTGCGCAGGAACGTCCTGCTCTAGACCTTGCGAACCGCCAAACACTTGCAGATAATCTCGAGCAGGAACGCCAGCGTGAACTTGAGCTTCGGATTGAACTCGGAGCGGCAATCGAGCGCGTGCGAGTTGAGCAAGAGCGTGCTTCGGCGCTTAGATCACAAGTGTCAGAAGCCAAAGATGCGATTGCCCGTTCAAAGGCAGCAGCCGCAGTGCAGCAGCGTCAGCTTGCCTCCGCAAATAAAGTACTTAATGTTTTGCCGACTCTGATGGATGCAGTTGCTGACAGTGCGTCAAAGGCTAAGTTCAAGCTCCACGAACTCGAGTCACAGCGTCAAAACCAAAACACTGAACTAGTCAAGTTGCGCGGCGAAACAGCGGAAATTCAGATGAAGCTATCTGGTTTGACTCAGAGTGTTCACGATATGGAACTTTCAAATCATGAGAAGCGTCTGACTCTCGCCAACCTGGTCACTCGAGCAAACGAAGAGCTTGGTCTAGAGCAGACAGTTCTTCTTGAAGAGTATGGACCAGAAATTCCAATTCCTGATGAGCAAGCAGAGGGCGGCAGTAAGCCGTTCGTTCGTGAAGAGCAGCAGAAGCGCCTAAAGGATGCAGAGCGCCTATTTGAAAAGCTTGGTCGAGTAAATCCACTTGCTCTTGAGGAGTTTGCGGCACTTGAACAGCGCCACAAGTTCCTGACTGAGCAGCTGGCTGATCTAACGCAAACTCGTAAAGACCTGTTGCAAATTATTGAAGACCTGGATGCAAAAATGCAGACCATATTTGGTGATGCATTTGAAGATACCCGCAAGGCATTTGAAACTGTTTTCCCAACGCTTTTCCCAGGTGGAACGGGATCAATCTTCTTGACCGATCCAGACAACTTGCTAACCACCGGACTTGAAGTAACTGTCAAGCCAGCGGGAAAGCGCATTGAACGTCTTTCATTGCTATCGGGTGGTGAGCGTTCGTTGGCAGCTGTTGCACTTATGGTGGCTATTTTCAAGGCGCGCCCTTCACCGTTCTATGTAATGGATGAGGTTGAGGCCGCTCTGGATGATGCAAACTTAGGCCGCCTGCTACAGATTTTTGAAGACCTGCGCACTAACTCGCAGTTGATTATCATTACTCACCAGAAGCGCACCATGGAGATTGCCGATGCTCTCTACGGTGTATCAATGCGTCAAGACGGAATCTCTGCCGTTGTTGGCCAACGCCTCGCCGAAAAGGAATAGACCTTGGCTTTCCAATTCTGGAAAAAGAAAAAGCAGGATATCAGCGAAACCTCCGTCACATCGGTCGCGATAGCTGACGCAAAGGTTGCCGGAATCTCTTCAAATCCTGCGGCATCTTCTGAAGAAAAATTAGAGGCCGTAGTTCTTCCGCAGAGGAGTGCAAAAAAGGGAATTCGCTCATTGTTCTCGAGGGTCAAATTTGATCTAGAAAACCTTGATGCACTCGAAGACACTTTGATTCAAGCTGACTTTGGAATCGATGCCTCGGCAGCGATAGTCCTTGCAGTTAAGGACCAGGCCAAAAAGCAGGGTGCCAAGACTGATAAAGAACTCAAACAAATTCTTGCGGCAGTCATTGAAGAAAATCTTGATCACCCGGGGAAAGCTCTAAATCTAAGTGACGGCAATACTCCGTACGTGGTCTTGGTGGTGGGCGTTAATGGCGTTGGCAAAACCACCACCATAGGCAAACTTTCTAACTGGCTGGTATTGGGTGGATTTAAAGTTGTGATTGGTGCAGCAGATACGTTTCGTGCGGCAGCCGTAGAGCAAGTTGCCACCTGGGCTGAACGCGCTGGCGCCGCTCTAGTGCGACCAAAACAAGAAGGACAAGACCCAGCGGCGGTTGCCTTTGAAACGGTTGATGAGGCCATCAAACAAAATGCCGATGTCGTAATTATCGACACAGCTGGTCGCCTGCAGAACAAGGCTGACCTCATGAACGAACTGGACAAAATTCGTCGAGTAATTGAAAAGCAAGCCCAAATCAGTGAAGTATTACTTGTTCTAGATGCAACCACCGGACAGAACGGTTTGGCTCAGGCTAAGGCTTTCGCGGAGTCGGCCAAGGTAACGGGAGTGGTGCTAACCAAACTAGATGGAACCGCAAAGGGCGGAATCGTTTATTCCATCCAGCGCGAACTTGGAATTCCTGTAAAACTTGTAGGCGTTGGCGAAGGCATCGAGGATTTTGCCTTTTTTGATGCCAAAGAATTTGCAAGCGGACTAGTTGATTAGGGAGGGGAGTGATGTTCGGAAATCTATCTGATCGTTTAATTGAGACGTTCAAGAACCTTCGTAGCAAGGGCAAGCTAAGCCCTGCTGACATAGATGCCACCCTCCGAGAAATACGTCGTGCACTGCTTGAAGCAGACGTTGCACTTGATGTGGTCAAAAACTTCACCACTGCCGTTCGGGATCGTGCACTAGGCGATGAGGTTTCAAAAGCTCTGAACCCTGCTCAGCAAGTAGTTCAAATTGTCAATGAAGAACTAGTAAAGATTCTTGGTGGCGAACAGCGCAAGCTTGCCTTCGCTAAAACCGCACCAACGGTGATTATGCTTGCTGGACTTCAGGGTTCGGGAAAAACCACTCTTGCTGGAAAACTTGCACTTTGGTTGAAGGACCAGGGCCAGACGCCAATCTTGGTGGCAGCCGATTTGCAACGACCTAACGCCGTAAATCAACTTCAGGTTGTTGGCGACAGAATCGATGTACCGGTATATGCACCAGAGCCAGGAAATGGAGTTGGTAATCCGGTAGTCGTTGCCAAGGATTCCATCAAACACGCCAAGCAAAAAATGTACAGCGTTGTCATCGTCGACACCGCTGGTCGTTTGGGTATTGACGAAGAGTTGATGACCCAGGCAAAGGATATTCGCAAAGCAATTGATCCAGATGAAGTGCTCTTTGTCATCGATTCAATGATTGGTCAAGATGCGGTCAATGTTGCAAAAGCATTTGATGACGGAGTCGGCATTACGGGTGTCGTACTAACTAAGCTCGATGGCGATGCTCGCGGTGGTGCGGCGCTATCGGTTACATCTGTAACCGGCAAGCCAATACTTTTTGCGTCCAACGGCGAGGCAATGGATGCCTTTGAGCCGTTTTATCCGGATCGCATGGCGAGCCGAATTCTTGACATGGGTGACGTGCTGACTCTGATTGAGCAGACACAAAAAAACTTTGATGAAACTGAAGCTCGCGCCATGGCCGAGAAGCTGGCCAAAGACACCTTTACCCTTGAAGACTTTCTTGACCAGATGCAGCAATTGCGAAAGATGGGTTCCCTCAAGAGCATGCTGGCCATGATGCCTGGCGCCGGTCAGATGCGTCAACAGCTAGATAACTTTGACGAAAAAGAGATCGATCGCACCGAGGCAATCATTCGTTCCATGACTCCGGCCGAACGTCGGCAGCCCAAGCTATTGAATGGTTCTCGTCGCTCGAGAATTGCCAAGGGTTCAGGTATGACAGTCACCGATGTGAACTCCCTGGTGAATCGTTTTGAACAGGCATCGAAAATGATGAAAACTGTGGCCAAGGGAGGGGTTCCGCAAATGCCGGGCATCCCTTCGATTCCTGGCATCGGCGGTGGCTTCGGCGGAGGCAAGTCCAAGGGTAAAAACAAGGATAAAAAAGGCTCAAAGTCGGGCAACCCAGCAAAAAGAGCGGCCGAGGAGGCTGCTCGAGCGCTGGGGCAGAATCCAGGCGAGGCGCCATCGGGGTCTGGGTCTGCATTTGGCCTTGGCTAGTGAAATTCAAAGCGAACTAGCGCCAAGCCCTTTTATCTGGCAGAATAGAGCGGTTGTCGCCGTTTGACCCTCTAACCAAACGATTACGACAACCCACAGAGCTTTTTCTTCCGAGTGTGCCCCCACGCTCACGGTAGATCGTTCGCCTCAATACGAATATCAGGAGCAAAACCTTGGCTGTAAAAATCCGCCTAGCACGTCACGGAAAAATCCGTACCCCGCACTACCGCATCGTTGTTGCGGACTCAAAGACTCACCGCGATGGTCGAGTAATTGAGGAGATTGGTCGCTACGTACCAACCAACAACCCATCAATCATTGAAGTTAACTCTGAGCGTGCTCAGTACTGGCTAGGTGTTGGCGCACAGCCAACCGAGCAGGTTGCAGTTCTACTTAAGTTGACTGGTGACTACCAGGCATCAAAGGGCGACAAGACCGCGAAGAACACCGTAAAGCTTGCAGAGCCAAAGCCTGTTTTCGAGATCGACTCAAAGAAGAAGACTGTACTTGTTCCTAAGGAGCAAGCTGCTGCAAAGAAGGCTGCACCGGTTGCTGATGAAGCACCTGCTGCCGAATCTGTAGAGGCACCTGCCGCTGAAGCTACCGAAGCAACTGAAGCACCAGCAGCTGAAGAAGTTGTTGCAGCACCTGCCGCTGAAGAGGCGCCTGCTGAAGCTCCGGCTGAAGAAGCACCTGCTGCTGAGGCAGCAGCTGAAGAAGCAGCAGAGTAACTAGATGTTAGCCGCTGCGCTCGAGCACCTAGTCAAAGGCATCGTCGACAATCCTGAAGACGCTACCGTGACTGCACGCACAACTTCGCGAGGAGACTTGCTAGAAGTTCACGTGCACCCAGATGACCTGGGTCGTGTGATCGGGCGCAATGGCCGCACTGCAAAATCACTGCGTACTGTCGTGAATGCTCTTGCCGATGGCAAGAAGGTACGCGTAGACGTGGTGGACACCGATTTCTAGCAAGACCACGCTTCGTGTTGGCCGTTTGGTCAAGGCCCACGGCCTAAAGGGAGCGTTCAAACTTGAGCTCTACACCGACAGCCCAGAGACACGTTTCAAAACCGGCGCGGTACTAAATCTTCAGGTTCCAGACACTTCGGCGTGGTTTGGAAAAACCGTTTCCGTTAAAGAGTTGCGCTACTACAACGCTTCACCAGTTTTGTTTCTAAACGAAGTCGAAGACCGCAGCGCGGCAGACACATTAGTTAAAGCAATTCTGTTGGTAGACGCAGATCTTGAAATTCTTCCCGAAGAGCCAGATGCTTGGTACGACCACCAGCTGGTTGGCTTGAAGATTATTCGCGATGGAATTCAAATTGGAACGGTTGTCAGAGTAGACCACCTTCCGGCTCAGGATTGCCTAGCGATTGAAACATCAAGCGGAGAAGTTCTGTTGCCGTTTATCAAAGCTTTCGCACCAACAGTTGACGTCGCAAAAGGCGAAATCACAGTGACCCCTCCGGGTGGTCTCTTCGAAGAACTACCAGAGGATTAACGATGCGCATCGATCTAGTACTGGTAGAACGAGGGCTGGCAAGATCAAGAAATCACGCATCATCCTTAGTTGAATCCAATCGAGTTTTGGTCAACGGAAAAGCCGCTCGTAAGTCATCGCAAAATGTAGAAGAAACCGACAAAATATCGGTCTTGGAATCAATTGACTACGTCTCGAGAGCCGGACATAAATTAGCCAAAGCGCTTGATGTGTTCACCGAGATTGACTTGGTAGGCAAGACTGCCCTAGATGTTGGCGCTTCAACTGGCGGGTTTACCGACGTATTGCTTCGCAGGGGTATCGAAAAGGTATTCGCAATTGATGTTGGTCACGAGCAAATGGTTGAGCAGCTTTTTGAGCACCCTAAAGTCATCTGCGTAGAAGGATTTAATGCTCGTGAACTGAGTCCCGCAACACTTGCGGAGCGAACCGGCATTCAGCAGTCGCTTATCAACATCGATGTGGTCGTTGCGGATCTTTCGTTTATCTCATTGACCTTGGTTCTGGAACAAATGCTCTCGGTGGCCCCAAAAGCCGAATTCGTGCTACTTGTAAAGCCGCAGTTTGAGGTGGGCAAGCAGTCCCTAAGCGCACACGGCCTGGTGAATGACCATAATCTTCGCGCCGGAGCCATTAAGCAGGTTTCTGATGAAGCTGCCAAGCTCGGCATGGGAATCAGGGGCATTGAGCGTTCAGAATTGCCTGGCACTCACGGGAACATTGAGTACGTTTTGTGGATTAGTCCTAATGAGCCTGTTAATCAGTCAAAATGGACAGACAGGATTGAGTCGGTAGCGAAGGAGAGCAAATGAGCCAAACAGCCTCTAATGGCCAGCAACGCTTCGTGCTTGTCGTGGCTCATACCGGTCGCAGCGATGCCGTAGCCGCAGCTCAGGTTGCTATTGAACAATTACACGCAGCTGGAATTACCCCGATACTAACCGGCTCTGATCTTGAAGATCTGCGCGCTCATGTAGCCAACCAAGTTTTGATGGCCTCTGTCCTTGACAACGTCAAGGTTCTTGATGTCGATTGCAAAATGACAGATTTAGAACTTGTAGTTGTTCTTGGAGGAGACGGAACAATCCTGAAGGCCGCTGAAATTGTTCGCGAGCACTCTATTCCACTAATGGGCATCAATCTTGGTCACGTTGGCTTTCTTGCAGAATCTGAAAGAGAAGAATTTACCGAAGCGGTGCATCGTGTTGTGGAACGTGACTACGAGATTAAAGAACGCCTAACCCTAGATGTTGCTGTCATTGTTGATGGCAAAGAGGTCTTCCGCACTTGGGCACTAAATGAAGCAACCGTTGAGAAAAGTGCAAGTGAGCGCATGCTCGAAGTGGTTGTTGAAGTAGAAGGCCACCCACTATCAAGTTTTGGTTGCGATGGCATTGTGATGTCAACACCAACTGGTTCAACCGCCTATGCGTTCTCAGCAGGCGGGCCGGTAGTTTGGCCATCAGTAGACGCCCTGCTGGTTGTTCCAATTAGCGCACACGCTCTTTTTGCCCGTCCACTAGTAGTAAAGCCAAATGCCATGGTTGCAGTAGAGGTTCTTCGCAGAAGTTCTGGCGATGGAGTGCTTTGGTGTGATGGCCGCCGCAGTTGGCAGCTACCAACGGGTGCAAGAGTTGAAGTGACTAAATCAGATACACCGGTAAAGCTTGCTCGCCTTCGCAGCAGCACATTTACCGACCGCTTGGTAAAGAAATTCTCACTTCCCGTTGCCGGCTGGCGCGGGCCAGATGAGTCTGGAAAATAGGCCCAAGGTTTAATCGTGATTGAAGAAATTTACATCCGCGATCTGGGTGTCATTCAAGAAGCACGACTTTCTTTTGGGCCAGGCCTAACCGTGATAACCGGCGAAACCGGTGCCGGTAAAACCATGGTGCTTTCTGCACTCGGCTTATTGCTCGGGGAGCGATCAGATACTTCTACAATTCGTCGCGGACAAGATCAGGCTTTTGTCGAGGGCCGCTGGTTTCTCAAAGACAACACCGATGCCACCGTTCAAGTTGCCGAACGCCTAGCCGAAGCCGGAGCAGAGATATCTGCTGGTGAGTTGATTATGAATCGCTCCGTTTCGAGTGAAGGGCGCGGTCGCGCATCAGTTTCAGGAAAAGCTGCACCAATTAATCTGCTCAGCGAACTGGGGGAGAGGCTTGTTGTAGTTCATGGCCAGTCAGATCAAATTCGCCTCAAGAGCGCCGTTGCTCAGCGAGAAGCACTTGATCAGTTTGCTGGCGTAGCTAATTTGCTGAGCGATTATCAAACTCATTTTCAAACTTGGAAAAACGCGAGCGCAAAGTTGATTGAAATTCAGTCGGCGCTTGATGCGCGCGCCAAAGAAGCCCAAGAGCTGCGCGCCGCAGTCGACGAGCTAGAGGCTGCTGATCCGCAGCCTGGCGAAGATCAAGAACTTACCGACAAAGCAAATCGTCTAACTCACGTTGAAGAGTTGCGCATTGCAGCAAGTGCTGCACACGAGGCAATTTCAAGCGAATCTTTCGATGGCGCCACTGATGCAATCGGCTTGCTTGGTACTGCGCGCCGTTCGCTCGAGCAGGTTGCTGCGCATGATCCTGAGCTTGCAAAAATTGCCGAATCACTAAAGCAGCTGGGTTACCAGTTAAACGATGCTTCTGCTGAGATCTCTGGCTACCTTGACCGCCTTGATGGTGATTCAGCCAGAGTGCTTGCTTCAATTCAAGAACGCCGTGCAGTTCTAAATACTTTGCTGCGTAAGTACGGGCCAACTCTTGAAGACGTACTCAAGCTCCGCGAGACCGCAAGCGATCGTCTATTGGAACTGGATTCGTCTTCTGATCAGATTGAGAAACTAACCGCACAGGTTGAGCAATCGCACCAGCAGCTAAGCCAAGCTGCCCAAAAGCTTTCCTCCGCACGCGCGACAGCAGCAAAAAAACTTGCCGAGCAAGTTACCGCGGAACTCGCAGCTCTTGCCATGTCAGGTTCAACTCTTGTGGTTGATGTCGCCGAGGCTGCCGAGTTTGGCCCATTCGGAAAAGATCAGGTTTCAATTCAATTGTCTTCATACCCTGGCGCAGAGCCAAGGCCGCTTGGTAAAGGCGCCAGCGGTGGTGAGCTTTCAAGAATTATGTTGGCGATCGAGGTCGTGCTGGCTCAAACCGAACAAGCGCCGACTTTTATCTTTGACGAGGTTGACGCTGGAGTTGGCGGCGCGGCAGCTATCGAGGTTGGTCGCCGTTTAGCCATGTTGGCCCAGCAGGCCCAGGTCATTGTGGTCACTCACTTGGCCCAAGTGGCAGCCTTTGCCAACCAGCATTTGAGAGTGCTCAAAAACAGCACCGATGAATTCACTGCCACCGACGTTGTTGCCCTAGACAGTGAAGACAGGGTCAATGAGCTGGCCCGCATGCTCTCGGGTATGCCAGAATCTGACTCGGGCAGGACCCACGCTGCCGAACTCCTGCAAAAGGCGCACGCGGAATTCGCCTAGAAACTCATTAATTATCCGCGGCTCAGCATGTCGCAGGTTCAAGGTGGTGCTGGTTCGCTGGTAGGGTTAAATTCCATGGCAGAAGCTCTGGAATCCGGTATCACACGTCACATTTTCGTCACCGGAGGTGTTGCATCATCACTCGGTAAGGGCTTAACCGCCTCGAGTCTAGGCAACCTACTTCGTGCCCGCGGCCTTAAGGTCGTAATGCAGAAGCTGGATCCTTATCTAAACGTTGATCCCGGCACAATGAACCCGTTTCAGCACGGTGAAGTTTTCGTAACCGATGATGGCGCCGAGACAGACCTAGACATTGGTCACTATGAGCGCTTCCTAGACATCAACCTTGGTCAGTCTGCCAACGTGACCACCGGTCAGGTTTACTCAACTGTTATTGCGCGTGAGCGTCGCGGTGAGTATCTAGGTGACACCGTTCAGGTAATTCCTCACATCACTAACGAGATCAAGCGACGCATGCGTTTGCAGTCTCACGATGTTCCGGCACCAGATGTGATCATCACCGAGATTGGCGGAACCGTTGGTGACATTGAATCGCAACCGTTTATTGAGGCTGCGCGTCAGATTCGTCATGAGGTTGGTCGCGACAACGTTTTCTACATCCACGTTTCGCTGGTTCCGTACCTTGCTGCATCTGGCGAATTGAAGACCAAGCCAACTCAGCACTCAGTTGCAACTCTTCGCTCAATTGGTATTCAGCCAGATGCTGTTGTTTGTCGCACAGACCGCGCGCTTCCAGACTCAATCAAGAACAAGATTGCTCTGATGTGTGACATCGATAAGAAGGCTGTAATTACTGCGGCTGACGCGTCGAGCATTTACGACGTGCCAACCGTTTTGAATGAAGAGGGGCTAGACACTTACGTAATCGAGCGACTCGGCTTGAAAGACAAGGCGGGCGAGGTTGACTGGAGTCGTTGGCAGGGCGTGCTCGATGCGGTTCACCACCCAAAGCACGAGGTTCGAATCGGACTTGTTGGTAAGTACATTGACCTCCCAGACGCCTACCTTTCTGTAACTGAAGCTATTCGAGCCGGTGGTTTCGCCAACATGGCAAAGGTAAACATCAAGTGGATTGCCTCAGATGATTGCGAAACTGAAGACGGTGCCCGTGAGGCACTTGCCGATGTGGATGCAATTTGTATCCCAGGTGGCTTTGGTGTTCGCGGTATTGAGGGCAAGCTTGGTGCATTGAAATTTGCTCGCGAAAACAAGATTCCTGCATTGGGACTTTGTCTTGGCCTACAGTGCATGGTGATTGAATATGCGAGAAACGTTGTTGGGCTTGATGGAGCATCATCAACCGAGTTTGATGCCGATGCAAAGTATCCGGTAATTGCAACCATGGCGGAGCAGGTAGAGATTATTGCTGGCGGAGACATGGGTGGCACAATGCGACTTGGTCTTTACACCGCAAAGCTAAAGCCGGGTTCAATTGTTGCCGAGGTTTATGGTGCTGACTCGGTTGACGAGCGTCACCGTCACCGATACGAAGTCAACAACACCTATCGCGATCAGATTGCCGAAAAGGGTTTGGTGTTCTCAGGTACATCACCAGATGATCACCTAGTTGAATTTGTTGAACTTCCTCGAGAGGTTCACCCTTACTACGTTGCAACCCAGGCGCACCCTGAATTCCGCTCACGCCCAACTAATGCCCACCCGCTTTTCAAGGGATTAGTGGTTGCGGCAATCGAGCGACAGGCATCGAACAAATTGTTCGAGGTTTCTGGTTCATAGTCCGCATGACTAATCAACTGCCTGCGCTGGTTGATTCCTATCTGCGCCACCTGACCATTGAGCGCGGCATGGCAAAAAACACTCTGGCTGCTTATCGGGCTGATTTATCAAGGTATGTGGCTTTTCTTGATCAAAAGGGAATTGGTCAACCCGGTGAAATCACCGAACTGTTGATCACGGAATTCGCTGAGTCTCTCAAATTGAAATCGGGTTTGATATCGAGTTCAGTGGCAAGAGTCTTGGCAGGTGTACGCGGTTTGCATAAGTTTTGGTTGATGGAGAATGTGACCACCGGGGATGTGGCTGCTGCCGTCAAGCCGCCCAAGAGCCCTAGAAACTTACCCAAGGCCATAACCGTCGACCAGATAGAGAAGCTCCTTGCAGCCTCCGGTCCAGATCCGGCTGACGAAGACGCAATGGCAGCAGATCCGGTCAGAGTGAGGGACCGGGCAATTCTGGAATTGCTCTATGCCACCGGTGCGCGAATTAGCGAACTGATCAACCTTGACCTCGATGACCTAGTTGACCCAACCCTGGTGAGGCTTTTTGGTAAGGGGTCAAAAGAGCGCATTGTGCCCGTTGGTGGGTACGCCCAGAGAGCCTTAGCTGCCTATCTGGTTAGAACCCGGCCAACGCTTGTGAGTCAGGGTAGGGGAACCCCCGCACTCTTCCTGAATCAGCGCGGAGGCCGCCTAAGTCGCCAAAGTGCCTGGCAAATCATTAGTGAGGCCGCCAGGGTAGCTGAACTGCCCGGGGAGATCTCGCCCCATACTTTCAGGCACTCATTCGCCACCCACCTGCTAGAGGGCGGGGCTGATGTTCGAGTGGTCCAGGAGCTGCTTGGCCACTCATCGGTGGCTACAACCCAGATTTACACCCTTGTTACGGTAGACAAGCTCAGGGAGATCTACGGGACAGCTCACCCGCGCGCACGCCGCTAGGCCACCCTCGCGCCAGAAGGTAGGCTAATACCCGAAACAAACGTAATTTCGGGAGGAAATCATGGCTAAGGCATCTGCGGACACCCGCTTCGCCATCCCAAAGCCGTTGAAGTCCCATGGCCCAGCGCGCATCATTGCAATGTGCAATCAAAAGGGCGGGGTCGGTAAGACCACAACCTCAATCAACATGTCGGCTGCGCTCGCCGAATACGGTCGTAAAGTATTGCTAATCGACTTTGACCCTCAGGGTGCGCTTTCAGCTGGTTTGGGCATCAACGCCCACGACACCACAACAATTTACGATCTGATGCTTGATCGCACCATTGATCCAAACACCGCGATCCAGCACACCAAAAACCCTAACCTCGATGTAATCCCGGCAAACATTGAGCTTTCGGCCGCGGAAATGAAGTTGGTCAATGAGATTGCGCGCGAGCAAATCTTGGCCAAGATTCTGAAGCAGGTTTCCGATGATTACGATGCCATCATCATTGATTGCCAACCATCACTTGGCTTGTTGACAGTCAATGCTCTTACAGCGGCTCACGGTGTGATCATTCCTTTGGCTACAGAGTTCTTTGCGCTACGCGGCGTAGCAATTCTCGAAGACATTATTGGCAAGGTAAAAGAAGGCCTAAACCCAGCGCTTCAACTGGATGGAATTCTGGCAACCATGGTTGACTCCAGAACCTTGCACTCCAAAGAAGTGCTTGATCGCCTCAAAGAGGCTTTCGGCGACAAATTATTCAAATCTGTTGTGCATCGCACAGTGAAGTTCCCAGATGCAACCGTCGCCCAAGAACCAATTACTGCTTTCGCTCCAACCTCGGATGCGGCAGAGGTTTACCGTTCAGTAGCAAAGGAGCTGGTGGCTCGTGGCTGTGTTGCTTAACTCTGATCTCACCGACGGTTCAGAAAAAGGGTCGGGCTTTGCCGTAAACCTAGGAAACTTTGACGGACCTTTTGACCTTTTGCTTTCGCTAATTTCTAAGCATGAGATGGATATCACTGAAATCTCACTCAGCAAGGTCACGGATGAGTTCATCTCTTATTTGAAGACTCTTGATGAGCAAGAAGAGATGGACCAAGCAAGTGAATTTTTGGTCATCGCGGCTACCTTGCTTGATCTAAAAATTGCTGGGTTGCTGCCAAAGGGCGAGGTGGTTGATGCCGAAGACGTTGCTTTACTTGAAGCACGAGATCTACTTTTCGCTCGCTTGCTGCAGTACCGTGCCTTCAAAGAAATCTCCAGCTACTTCAGCACTGCCATGGCACTTGAAGCAATGCGTATTGCACGTGATGTTCCCCTTGAAGAGCGCTTCCGTAAGCAACAGCCAGAGCTGGTTTGGAAGATGACGCTAGAAGAGTTTGGCGTTCTTGCCCAAGACACGCTTACTCCTCGAGAAATTCCATCGGTTGGATTGACTCACCTTCACGCCGCCCGCGTGAGTATTCGTGAACAGGCGCGTGAAGTAGTAATGATGTTGAAGCGCTCGGTACGAATGACTTTCCGCGAAATTATCGGTTCTATCAAAGACCGCGCAATCGTTGTTGCTCGCTTCCTATCTGTACTCGAGCTGTACCGACTTTCAGCTATTTCTTTTGAGCAAGATGAGCCACTGGGTGATATTAAGCTCGCTTGGGACGCCGAAAACTTTGATGATGAAAAACTAGCCAACCTTGGAGCTGACTATGACTCATAATGATGAGCCGCAAAATGAAGAAAATATGAACGTAGCTGAAGAAGTTGCCGTTGAGGTTGTAGAAGAACTTACTCCTGCTGAGTTTGTCGCCCAGCTAGAACCGGTGAGCGCAGACAACCTGCGTTCGGCAGTGGAAGCCATCTTGATGATTACCGATGCTCCAATCTCAATCATGGCCATCGCAACTGCACTTGAGCGTCCGGTTACTGAGATTCGTGACGCAATCAATTCACTCAAGGCAGATTACGACGGTGAAAATGACCAGACACCTCGCGGTTTTGAACTTAGAGAAGTTGGTGGCGGTTGGCGCATGTACGTCCGCGCTGATTTTGACTGGGCCGTGAAAATGTTCGTGGCTAACGAGAATCCAACTAAGTTGAGCCAGGCAGCTCTTGAAACTCTTGCCGTAATTGCCTACAAGCAGCCAATCTCACGTGGACAAATTGCTTCTATCCGAGCGGTAAACGTGGACTCTGTTGTGAGAACACTACACAGTCGTGGTTTGATCACGGAGCTCTATACAGATTCCGAGTCCGGCGCAATTCACTACGGAACGGCCCCGCTGTTGCTAGAGGTTTTGGGCATCAACTCAATTGATGAGTTGCCATTGATCAGCCCTTACCTGCCTGATGCGAACAGCAACTTCGATGCCGTTTAGCGATCAGCCGGAGGGCGTAAGACTTCAAAAGGTAATGGCAGCCGCTGGTGTTGCTTCCCGTCGCGTCTGCGAAGACTTCATTACCCAGGGACGAGTCAAAGTCAACGGCCGCGTTGTAACTGAACTTGGCACGAGAATAAATCCGGAGATTGACAAGGTCACTGTTGGTGGCACGCCGGTGCAACTTGATAACTCTCGCGTTTATCTTGCGCTCAATAAGCCAAGCGGCGTAGTGAGCTCAA
This sequence comes from Micrococcales bacterium, assembly GCA_041303755.1. Lineage (GTDB taxonomy): Bacteria > Actinomycetota > Actinomycetes > Actinomycetales > Microbacteriaceae > Rhodoluna. The sequence goes on from JBFYON010000048.1 coordinate 21,394, forward strand.
TGGCCGATGAAAACGGAAGACCGGATCTCGCTCAATTTGTTGAAGGCTACGATCGAGTCTTTAATGTTGGTCGACTTGACTCTGAAACCACTGGTTTAATCATCATGACCAATGACGGAGACCTTGCCCATAAGTTGGCTCATCCAAAATTCGGCGTTACTAAGACATATGTTGCCCGGGTCGAAGGCGTGGTCACGCCAGCCATAATTCACAAGCTGCTCAGCGGATTTGAGTTAGAAGACGGCATGATCAAGGCCGATAAAGCACACGTTGTAGATGTTCAGCCAGGGGAGAGTTTGGTTGAAGTGGTGCTGCACTCAGGTAGAAACCGAATCGTCCGAAGAATGTTTGAGTTTGTTGGCCATCCGGTGGTTGGTCTGGTTCGTCGTCAATTTGGCCCAATCCAACTTGGCCCGCTAAAAGAGGGGCGAATTAGGGAGCTAAGTAAAATAGAAGTCGGTGCACTGTTGAAGGCTGCCGAGGGTGAGGTAACCAGGGCACCTAGGCCGGCAAATAAAAGAGCGTCTGCTAAAAAGTCAACTGCTCAACTTGATCGTGGAAAGAGGCGATGATATGGCTATCCGCGCAATTCGTGGAGCAATCCAGTTGGACGTTGACGAACGCGAACACCTTCTTAAATCAACTGCTGAACTACTAACCAAAACTCTGCACGCCAATAACCTGGATGCCGGGCAGTTGGTTTCAATTTTGTTCACTGCAACACCAGATGTGACTAGTGAGTTCCCAGCAGTTGCCGCCCGGGAGCTTTCGCTGGGCGACGTGCCCCTGATGTGTTTCGTTGAGATGGACGTAATTGGCGCACTCCCTCGAACAATCCGAATCATGATTACGGCAGAAACAGACAAGAGTCGCGCTGAAATTCAACATGTCTATCTTCGAGGTGCAACGGCGCTTAGACAGGACATTGCTCAGTGACAGGTTTTGTCGGCGAGCTTCGCATCGTAGGTGCGGGCCTGCTTGGAACAAGTATTGGTTTAGCCCTCACCAAGCAGGGCATTGATGTGGCAATTTCTTCAAGATCAAAAAAGAGTGTTGACTTAGCAATTTCTTATGGCGCAGGTCGCGCAGCAGAATCCACGGACGCACCTGACCTAATTGTTGTCTGTGTGCCACCGCAGCTGACCGCTCAGGTAATTTCCGAAGAACTCATTGCATTTCCAAATGCAATTGTCACCGATGTCGCGAGCGTCAAGTCAGGAATTTTAGAGGAACTCACTGAGCTTGCCGCACCAATAGATCGCTATGTGGGGTCACATCCAATGGCGGGGCGTGAGCGAGGCGGCGCAATTGCCGGAAGAGCTGACTTGTTTGTTGGGCGCCCTTGGGTGATCACTCCTAACCCAAAATCTTCAGCGAATGGCGTTCAACTAGTCAAAGCTCTTGCAGAGTCACTTGAATCAGCTGTTATCACCACGTCTGCAAAAGATCATGATCGTGCAGTGGCTCTTGTTTCACACGTACCTCAGTTGATTTCTAGTTTGCTTGCTGCACAATTAGTGCCTGCCAAAAGTGATGATGTTGCTTTGGCTGGGCAAGGTTTGCGAGATACAACTCGAATTGCTTCCAGCGACCCAGAACTCTGGCTTCAGATCCTTGAGGCAAACGCTGAAGAAGTCGTGACGGTCCTTGAGGCATTTGCCGGAGATCTGGATTCGGTTATTGGCGCACTTAGAAACTTGAATTCCAAGCAATCGATAGCAGACCTTAAGCTGGCTCTAGAGGCTGGTAACTCAGGGGTTGAAAAGATTCCTGGAAAACACGGATCAAAGCACTCTACCTATGCGCAAATAATCGTCATGATCGATGACAAGCCGGGAGAGCTTGCACGACTACTTACTGAAGTCGGACAGATTGGCGTCAACCTAGAAGAGCTTAAATTGGAACACTCGCCGAGTGCGCAAATTGGTTTAGTCGAGCTCTACGTAGTTACTGCGGCAGAGGCGACTCTCATTACACAACTTCAAGATCGCGGTTGGCGAATCGCATAATGGCCAGCGAGATTATTGCAATCGATGGACCCGCAGGTTCTGGTAAATCAAGCGTAAGTAAGCAGGTGGCTAGAGAATTGCGGTTTGGCTACCTCGATACCGGAGCGGCTTATCGTGCCTTGGCATGGGCCTGTCTAAATCTTCCGGGATTCGATGTTGCATCGCTAGCTACGAAGAATTTGGTTGCGGATTTTGATTATCAAATCTCTACCAACCCCGATGATTTTTGGGTCAAAGTTGGCGAGCAGGACCTAACATCGGCTATTCGCGAGCAGGATGTTGCTGAATTCGTCAGTCAGGTAGCCAGTGTCCCAGCGGTAAGAACCTTCATGAAAGACCTGACCCACCGCATAGTCGCTGATGCTAAAACTGAGGCAGTTGTGGTGGAAGGTCGCGATATCACCACGGTTGTGGCCCCAGAAGCCAAAATTCGTATTCTGCTTACCGCAAGTGAAGCAGTTAGACTGAATAGACGCTCAGCGGAACTCTCCGAAAGTAATGCAGAAAGCGTCAAGCGTCAGGTTTCCGAACGTGATGCCAGCGACTCAAAGGTCGTTGATTTTATGACACCAGCTCCTGGTGTCCAACTCGTGGATACATCTGACCTCAATTTCAATCAGTCGGTTTCGGCTGTGATTGCTCTGGTTGAGCAGGGTTTGTCCTAAGGATTAAGAATGAATGAAGAAGAATTCCTAGCGGAACCTGCAGCACCGGAGTTTGTCGAGCGACTCAAAAACATGAGCACCGATGAAGAAGAGTCTCGTGCGCGGGTTTTGCGAACCGGTCTAGAAGACTATGACCTTGATGAAGAAGACCTTGACGTTCTAAACGCTGAGGCTCAAGATGATGGCGGTCACTACTTTCTGCCCGCTCTACCGGTTTTGGCAATCGTGGGTCGCCCAAATGTAGGCAAGTCAGCTTTGGTAAACAGAATTCTTGGTCGCCGCGAAGCTGTTGTTGAAGATAAGCCTGGAGTAACCCGTGATCGAGTTTCCTACAAAGCTGAATGGAATGAGCGCAAATTCACTCTCGTTGACACTGGCGGTTGGGAACCAGACGCCAGAGGCATTGACAAGTCTGTAGCTATTCAAGCGGAAATCGCAGTTGAGTTAGCGGATGCAGTTCTCTTTGTTGTTGACGCTATGGTTGGCGCAACCAGCACCGATGAACGCGTTGTGAAAATGCTCCGCGCATCAGGTAAGCCAGTTATTTTGGTTGCCAACAAGATTGACGACGCAAGACAAGAGCCAGAGGCAGCTAATCTTTGGTCTCTAGGTCTAGGGGAGCCGTACCCGTGTTCTGCTGTTCATGGCCGCGGTGTTGCAGATCTCTTGGATGCTGCTATGAAAGTTCTACCTAAAATTTCTAACGTTGCAAAAGAGGAGATCGGCGGACCTCGCCGCGTTGCGCTGATTGGTCGTCCGAACGTGGGTAAATCATCGCTGCTAAATAAAGCAGTTGGCTCAGAACGCGCGGTAGTTAACGAACTTGCTGGAACAACTCGCGACCCAATCGACGAGCAGGTTGAATTAGGTGGCAAGGCTTGGCGCTTCGTAGATACTGCAGGTATCAGGCGTCGCGTACACCTGGCCCAGGGTGCAGACTTTTATGCCTCGCTTCGCACGGCTGCTGCGCTGGAGCGCGCAGAGGTAGCTGTTGTACTTTTTGATGTGACTCAGCCAATTAGCGAAGCAGACATTCGAATAGTCGATATGGCGCTTGAGTCAGGACGGGCACTAGTCCTTGCGTTCAATAAATGGGATGAGCTTGAAGACGAACGTCGCAAGTATCTTGAACGCGAAATTGAACAAGACTTGGCTCACGTTGACTGGGCACCGCGTGTGAACATATCGGCAAAAACAGGCAGACACTTAGAGAAACTGGTTCCTGCTCTTGAAGTTGCGCTCGACTCCTGGGATCAACGAATTCAAACTGGCAAACTAAACGCTTTCGTGCAGGAACTTGCCATGGAAACACCGCACCCTGTTCGCGGCGGAAAGCAGCCAAGAATCTTGTTTGCGACCCAAGCAAGTAGCCGTCCGCCAAAATTTGTTTTGTTCACAACCGGATTCCTGGACCCTGGTTACAGAAGATTTATCACCAGAAGACTTCGTGAAACTTATGGCTTCGAAGGAACTCCAATTGAGGTTGGCATGCGCGTTCGAGAGAAGCGCAAACGCTAAAAATCGATTTTCCTAGGTGGTACTAAACCGGCTTGTACTGCTGGGCCAAGGCAACTTTTAGGTCCTCCAAAACTGTTGGATCTTCAATTGTTGGCGGCACTGTGTGGGCTTCACCATCAACTATTTGACGCATTGTCTTGCGCAAAACTTTTCCGGACCTGGTCTTGGGTAATCGTTGCAAAATGACGACATCCTTGAACGCCGCTACAGGACCCACGACATCTCGAACTAGAGCAATAACTTCTTTACGAAGTGTCGCTTCATCAATCTCGTGACCATTTTTGAATGTGACAAAGCCAACCGCTCTTTGCCCCTTCAACTCGTCCTTCACGCCGGTAACTGCGCATTCGGCGATTGCCTCGTGGCCAGCAATAGCTTCTTCAAGTTGCCCGGTAGAGAGTCGGTGCCCTGCAACGTTAATCACGTCATCGGTGCGACCCATTACGTAAATGTAGCCATCTTCGTCAATTCGTCCCGAATCGCCAGTCGCATAGAAACCTTCGAAGACATTTAGGTATGCCTCTTTGTAACCCTCTGGTCGACCCCAAAGACCGGCCAAAGTTCCCGGCGGCATTGGTAGCGCGATAACGATGTTCCCATCTTTGTTGTTCCTTACCGGCTGACCTTTTGAGTCAACCACCGATACCCGGTAGCCGGGAACCGGAACACTTGGCGAGCCGGGCTTAACTTCCAGCGCTTCAATACCTCTTGGGTTCGCCGCTATGGGCCAGCCTGTTTCGGTTTGCCACCAGTTGTCAATTACGGGGCAGTGCAGTGCGTCGTTGGCCCAGTGATATGTTTCGGTGTCTAAGCGCTCACCGGCAAGAAAAAGCGCATCTAGTGATGAAACATCATATTGTTTTAGCAGTTCAAGCTCTGGGTCCATTCTTCTAATTGCTCGAACAGCAGTCGGAGCGGTAAAGAGAACTTTGACCTTATGCTCTTCAATAACTCGCCAGAAGGCACCTGCATCCGGTGTCCCAATTGGTTTGCCTTCGTAAACCAAAGTGGTTGCTCCAGCAATCAAAGGTGCGTAGACGATATAAGAGTGGCCAACAACCCAGCCAACATCTGAAGCAGCCCACATCACATCACCCGGCTCAATGTTGTAAATGTTTTTCATCGACCAGTTCATGGCAACCGCATGGCCGCCGTTGTCGCGAACGATTCCTTTTGGCTTTCCAGTTGTTCCTGATGTGTAAAGAATGTATAGCGGGTCAGTCGCCAATACAGGCATGGGGGCCTGTGGGACTGCAGAAGCGATAGCTTCTTTCCAGCTCAACCAGTGCACATCGGTTTTTTCATCAAAATCTTTGACCGAACCTGGCACCGATGCTCGCTCGTGCACGATTACTGAATTCACGGATCCCTTGGAGAGCTCTAGTGCTTTTTCAATTATCGGTAAGTATTCAACATGCCGTCCAGGTTCAAAACCGCCAGAAGATGTGACAATCACTTTAGGCGTGGCATCGTCGATGCGCACAGCGAGTTCGTTAGCTGCAAATCCACCAAACACTACCGAGTGAATCGCACCGATTCTTGCGCATGCGAGCATTGCGTATAACGCTTCGGGAATCATGGGCATGTAGATAATCACTCGGTCGCCTTTTGTGACGCCTTGGTTTACCAGCGCACCAGCAAAAACTGAAACTTTTTCCAAAAGTTCGTTATAGGTGTGAAATTTCTTGGTGCCAGTCATCGCTGAGTCATAAATAATTGCAGTTTGTTCACCGCGACCGTTTATGACATGGCGATCGATTGCGTTGTAGCAGGTGTTGAGCTCGGCGGCAGGAAACCAGCGGTAAACCGGAGCCTGACTTGAATCCAGCGCGTTGGCGGGCTCCGTGATCCAATCAATGCCTTCGGCAGCCGCAAGCCAGAAAGAGTTTGGGTCAGCACAACTTGCTTCGTATTGCTGCCCGTAAGCGCCTGATACCTGAGTCATGCCATTCCTCCCCATTGAGACGTGCGTTCGCCTTCGAACCCACCGGACATTGGGAGCTTTAGAGCCCCATGAATAAATGTATACAAAGAATGTTAAAGAATGCCAAAATGTGGCCAATTTTGCCAAAATGTTATTCAATTTGTATACAATAATTTTGCTAACCACGAAGGGAGACGCCATGAGAGCCAGCGATAAGGCATATCAGGCGTTACTCGACGACATCGTTGATGGCTCTTTGGCCCCGGGAGTGGCTCTAGCCGAGGTTGAGCAATCGGCCAGACTAGGTGTGTCTAGAACGCCGCTTCGCGAGGCTCTGGCTCAGCTTCGTAAAGATGGGCTAATCGAGCAGCAGCGTGGCAGAGGGCTGACTGTGACCCAAATCTCCCTAGACGACATCGTTGAACTATACGAACTTCGCCAGCCTTTAGAACAGCAAGCTGCCAAACTCGCTGCCCAGCGCGGTGAAACCAAGGTATTCACCCAGTTGGCGACCGAATTTAGAAATGCAAACGATTTGATAGACGGCGGTGAAACAGGTATTCGTGCCTACTACGCGCTTAACGAAAGACTCGACCGATCTATCGAAGACGCAATAGATAGCGCCTACCTTGTTGCGGCACTCAAGTCTTTGCACCTGCACCTTGCAAGAATCCGAAGACTGTCGCGCAGAGACATCGGCCGTCTAAAGGCGGCGGCAGTTGAAACCCTTGTAATCATCGAGGCAATTGTTGACCGCGACCCAGAACTTGCTGCCAGTGCGACCCAAGTACACATGCAGCAAAGCTTAAGAAACAGTCTTGAGACTGCCAGGTCTCTACAGATAACCCAACGAGTCGCCTGACTCAAGAATCCCAGTCGCAAGACTAAGTAAAAAGGAGAGCCGCAATGAAGCAGCATCAAGTACGTGTGTATAAGAGCGAAGAAACCCTTGATCGCAAAGACCAACTTGCCTGGAAAATTGCAGAGGTGGCGGCAGACCCAGTAGCTGTTAGCCCAGAGGTAACTGAGATGGTCATCAATCGAATCATTGATAACGCGTCGGTGGCTGCTGCCTCACTTACCCGCAAGCCAGTTGTGTCTGCGCGATCTCAGGCCATGGCTCACCCAAAGTCTGCAAACGGAGCCGGTGCAAATGTTTTTGGCGAAGCGGAAGATAAATTTGTTTCACCTGAATGGGCTGCCTGGGCAAACGGAGTGGCAGTTCGTGAATTGGATTACCACGACACGTTTCTAGCTGCTGATTATTCACACCCGGGCGATAACATTCCCCCGATTCTCGCGGTCGCTCAACACCTTGGCATAAGTGGTGCAGATTTAATTCGTGGGATTGCTACCGGATACGAAATTCAAGTTGACCTGGTTCGTGCAATTTGTCTGCACAAACACAAGATTGATCACGTAGCGCACCTTGGTTCATCGGCTGCCGCAGGCATTGGAACAATGTTGAAGTTGCCGGTCGAAACAATTTTCCAAGCAATCGGTCAGGCACTGCATACAACTACGGCAACTCGCCAATCGCGAAAGGGCGAGATTTCAAGTTGGAAAGCACACGCACCAGCCTTTGCAGGCAAGATGGCAATTGAAGCGGTGGACCGCGCGATGCGCGGCGAAACTAGCCCAACTCCTATTTACGAGGGAGAAGACGGTGTAATCGCCTGGATGCTTGACGGGCCTGAAGCAAACTACCTGGTTCCACTTCCAGAAAAAGGCGAGGCCAAGCGCTCAATTTTAGATACCTACACAAAGGAACATTCGGCCGAGTATCAGGCTCAGGCGTGGATTGACCTTGCACGCAAATTGCATCGGGAACACCCAGAAATCACGGATCCACAGAACGTTGCTTCCGTGGTGATTCACACTTCCCATCACACGCACTATGTGATTGGTTCGGGAGCAAACGACCCGCAAAAGTATGACCCAACTGCAAGTCGCGAAACGCTCGATCACTCAATTCCATACATCTTCACCGTGGCTCTCCAAGACGGTGCATGGCATCACGTTGATAGCTACACCACAGAAAGGGCAGCACGGCCAGACACCGTAGAGCTCTGGAATAAGACCACGACTCTGGAAGATAAAGAATGGACTCGTCGCTACCACTCGATTGACCCAAATGAAAAAGCCTTTGGCGGACGAGTGGAAATTACTCTTAAAGACGGAAGCAAGATCATCGATGAGATTGCGGTAGCTGATGCTCACCCGCTGGGCGCAAAGCCTTTTGCTCGCGAGCAATACATCAACAAATTCAAAACGCTGGCTGCCGAAGTTCTTGAACCGGTTGAGATTGACAGATTCTTGAACTTGGTTCAGCGTCTTCCCGAGTTGACAGCGGCTGAAGTCAAAGGCTTGACCATTGTGGCCAAGCCAGGAGTGCTCGCTGCATCACCATCACCAGAGGGAATCTTCTAATGCTGTATGCGAAAACTACACCTGCTGAGAAACGCAGAATCTTTAGAGATCGCCTTGCCACCGGTGAACTGCTGCAATTTCCCGGAGCTTTCAATCCGCTATCGGCCAAACTTATTCAAGAAAAAGGTTTCGACGGTGTTTATATTTCTGGGGCAGTCCTGGCGGCAGATCTGGGGTTACCAGACATCGGATTGACGACTCTAACTGAGGTGGCTGGTCGTTCGCAGCAAATTTCTAGAATGACAGATCTGCCCAGTTTGGTTGATGCCGACACAGGATTCGGTGAGCCGCTTAACTTGGCCCGCACTGTTCAGACCTTGGAAGACGCTGGTGTTTCTGCAATCCATATTGAGGATCAGATAAATCCAAAGCGGTGTGGTCACCTAGACGGCAAGGCAGTCGTGGATCAAGATACTGCTGTGAAGCGAATCGCTTCGGCGGTGGATGCTCGCCGTGATGAGAATCTCTTGATAATGGCGCGTACTGATATTCGTGGAGTAGAAGACTTGCCTGCCGCAATCGATAGGGCGAAGCGTCTGGTAGATGCAGGTGCGGATGCTATTTTTCCTGAGGCCATGAAAGACCTAGCAGAATTTGAGGCTATGCGTAAGGCCGTTGATGTACCGATTCTCGCCAACATGACAGAGTTTGGTAAAAGCGAATTGTTTACCAAAAAGCAACTAGCCGACATCGGAATCAACATTGTCATCTATCCGGTATCGCTGCTTCGTCTGGCAATGGGGGCGGCGATGCGGGGGCTTGATGCCTTGCAACAGGATGGCAACTTGCAAGCAGTAGTTCCAGAGATGCAGACCAGGGCAGAGCTATACGAGTTGCTCGACTACGAGGCTTACAACCAATTCGATTCCGGAATATTTAATTTTAACTTGGACAATCACATTAGGCACTAATTCGCAAAGGAGCGAGATGAGCGAGCAACAGGAAATATTTAAGGGACTTGCAGGTGTCCCGGTAGATTACACCGCAGTTTCAAAAGTAAACCCTGAGAGTAACTCGCTTCTCTATCGCGGATATCCAGTTCAGGAGTTGGCCGCACAGAAAAGTTTCGAGGAAGTGGCTTGGCTACTCTGGAAAGGCGAACTGCCTAACCCTTCTGAGCTATCGGATTTTATGAAGCAGGAGCGTTCGATGCGCTCGTTAGACACCTCTGTGAAGAAGGTTATTGATGACCTTCCGCTTACTGCACACCCCATGGATGTTGTGCGAACAGCAGTCAGCGTGATTGGTGCGCTTGATACTCATGTCGACGATGCAAGCCCAGCTGGCAACCTAGCTAAATCCATCAGGTTGTTTGCTAAATTGCCGGCAGTGGTTTCTTACGATCAGCGCCGACGTCGTGGACAAGAGCTAATCAATCCACGAGAAGACCTGGATTACTCCGAAAACTTTTTGTGGATGACCTTTGGCGAGATCCCGGACCCTGTGGTCGTTGATGCGTTCAGGATCTCACTCGTCCTTTATGCGGAACACTCCTTTAATGCCTCAACTTTCACAGCACGCGTAATCACATCTACGCTTTCTGATTTGTATTCGGCAGTGACTGGTGCTGTTGGCGCCCTGAAAGGTCCGCTGCACGGTGGCGCAAACGAAGCAGTGCTGCACATTTTTAATGAAATTGGTTTTGGACCTGATGCCTCGACTCGGTCAGAAGCCTGGTTAGAAAAAGCACTCATCGAGAAACGAAAGATCATGGGCTTTGGTCACCGCGTATATAAAAAGGGTGACTCTCGCGTTCCTACTATGCGCGCCGCCATGGTCAAACTGATTGATTATTTTGATCGCCCTGATGTCTTGGAACTTTATGAGGGCCTTGAAGCGGCGATGACAGAACGTAAGGGGATCTTGCCTAATTTGGATTACCCATCCGGCCCCGCATATCACCTAATGGGCTTTGACACTCTAACCTTCACTCCGATATTCGTCGCAGCGAGAATTACCGGTTGGACTGCGCACATCATGGAGCAACTGGCCTCAAACGCACTGATTCGCCCACTTTCGGTTTACAACGGAGTTGACGAGCGTCACCTATAGCAACGCGCCGCTGCGCCCGATAAGTCGAAGCCTCAATTTATTCACGTAATATCGGCAACATGAGCAATCCGCAGAACTTAAGCATGAAGGAACAGTTCATGACCGTTCCTAACTTGCTCAGCATGCTGCGCCTGGCCCTGGTTCCTGTCTTTTTGCTTTTCTTGCTGAGTGAACGCTACCTTTTGGCGATCGTGATGCTGGCCGCCGCTAGCCTTACCGATTACCTAGACGGCTACTTCGCGCGCAAGTTTAATCAGGTCACTCGGTTGGGTCAGTTACTTGATCCAGCCGCAGACAGACTATATATTTTTTCTACTCTTGTTGGCCTCAGTTACACCGGCATCATCCCGGTTTGGTTGGCCGTGGTAATCATCGCCAGAGACGTAGTCCTGGCTCTGGCCTATCCAGTCTTGGCAAGCCACGGGTATGGACCGCTGCCAGTGCACTATCTTGGCAAGGCCGGAACGTTCGCCTTGCTGTATGCATTTCCGCTTTTGTTGATGGCTTACATTTGGCAGCCGCTAGCTTTCATCCTTGAGCCCCTGGCTTGGGCTTTCGCACTTTGGGGAGTGGGGCTTTACTGGTGGGGTGCCATCGTCTACCTCCGTCAGGTTTACGCCACCGTAAAAAGGGCAACTTAAAACCCATTAGGCTAATCCTCTATAAGGAGCAGCAGCATGGAATTAGCAGGTTTTGGCCTTGGGGGCTCATCTGATGAGGTTGAATCAACCGCAGTTTTCAGCTCTGACCTGCTGTCTGAATCCGGACCGCACCTAAACCCAGAAGAGCAAAAAGCCATAGACGCACTTCCTTCTGGCTCGGCTCTGCTAATTGTTCAGCGCGGACCAAATGAAGGTTCTAGGTTCCTGCTAGATCAGCAAATGACTTCCGTTGGGCGCCATCCCAACGCCGATATTTTTCTCGACGATGTGACAGTTTCTCGTCGCCATGCAGAATTTCACCGCCACGATAAGTCCTTCCAGGTTAAGGATTTGGCTTCACTCAATGGCACTTACTACGATGGAGTCCGTATTGAAGCCGCGATGCTTGAAGACGGTTCAGAGATTCAAATTGGAAAGTTCCGTCTCACTTTTTACGCGTCGCGAGCAGACTTAGATTCAGCAGCCAAAGGGGGAGAGTAATGGCGCAGGTTGCCAGCACCAAGCTCTACGCCGCTCGGCCGTCAAAGCTTTTTAATATCGGCCAGGTTCTAAACGTACTGAGCCCGGATTTCCCTGACCTTACTCCTTCGAAATTGCGTTTCCTTGAAGAGCAGGGTTTGGTCACTCCACAGCGAACCCCTTCGGGCTACCGCAAATTCACTGAATTAGATATTGAACGAATTCAGATCGTTCTTGAGCTTCAGCGCGATCAGTATCTGCCGCTAAAAGTGATCCGCAACTATCTTGCCGATCTGGACGAGGGGCGTCAGCCAAATCTTCCCGGTGGAACCGTCAACCCACAGCATCTTCGCCAAGGTAAAGGTAAAAAATTCACCAAGCTTGAGCTGATTGCAGAAACTGCAGTAACTGACGCACTAATTCAAGAGGCTCAAGATGTCTTGCTAATTGGTCAGGAGCCTTTCGAAGCGTCAGATCTTGAAATCGCAAGAGCAATCGTGCATTTGCAGCGATTTGGAATTCAACCGCGCCACCTCCGCGGAATCAAAGCATCTGCCGAGCGTGAAATAGGAATTATTGAAGGCGTGGTTGCGCCGGTCTTGGGTAAGAATGACACCGCAAGCCGCTCCAGGGCTGCTCACTATGCCGCCGAAATTGAGAATCAGTTTTCTAGCATCAGGGCTGAGCTCATTCGCTCGGTAATCAGCAAAATCGACGGCTAAAAACCCTTTACATTAGCCCGACACGCCGAGTAATTTAATTAACCGGAGATACGCACTAATCAGGCAACAATTAAACCTGTACTTGAACGTTAGATAATTCAGAAAGGGGCAGTATGTCTACTACCGATATCGATGCCCCTGAGGGTTATTCGCAGGGAATGCTCTTTACAGATGGCCTGCCATCCAACGATCCTAAAGTTGGCTACCGTGGCACCTCGGCCGCTACAGCCTGCGGAATTAGTTACCGTCAGCTCGACTACTGGGACCGAACTGGACTAGTGCAACCTACAGTTCGCGGCGCGGCTGGCTCAGGTTCACAGAGACTTTATTCTTTCCGCGACATCTTGGTTTTGAAACTGGTGAAGCGTCTACTGGACACAGGTGTATCGCTGCAGCAGATTCGAATTGCTGTGGAGCAGCTTCGTGCCGCTGGAATCAATGACTTAGCAGCCATAACCCTGATGTCCGACGGCGCGCGTGTTTATCTTTGCACCACACAGGATGAAGTTATGGACCTACTTAGCCGAGGCCAGGGCGTCTTTGGCATTGCAGTAGGCCGCGTTCTCAGAGAAGTCGAGGCTTCTCTAGTGAACATCAAAGAGAACAATGTGGATGACATGGACGAGCTTGCGGCTCGTCGTCAAACCCGAAAAGCCGTCTAGTTTTCTTCTGACTTCTTTTGTTGGTCTAGCTCCAGCATGGCAAGTGCCTCTAACTTTTCTAGAGCCGACAAATTATCTAAATTAACTGGCTGATTGTCTAAATAAACTGGTTGGGCCGGACCGGTAGGCAATTCAAACCCCAGGTCAGATAATTTGGTCACTTCGTCGGAGGCAAACGAATCTGTCTGAAGCGATTCAAGCTCCAAAACGGCATCCAAGTTTTGACCACGCATAATTTTGCTAATTCGGTTGTACTTCTTGTCTTGCTTTACACGCTTACTGGTATCCGACTGCTGAAATGAATTCAAGGCGGCTGCAAGAATCTCATCAAAGATGTTGGCTAACTCAGCCGCATGGTCTCCTGGCCAAGTGTGGATTGGTCTCGCTGCACCTTGGGCCTGCTGAATCGTCGCGCGTTCTTCAATCTGCACTGTCATTAGGTTTTCGCGGAACATCTCTTCAAGCTCGTGGGCCCGGTAGGCGTGCTCTTTTGACTGGGGCCTTAGGCGATTGATAACTACACCTAGAGCCTGCAGGCGAGGGGTGAGGCCCTTACGCAGCTCTTCTATAGCGCGCATTGCGCGATCAGCTGCAACCACAGAGAAAATCGATGGCTCCGAAACAATCAAAACTCGATCGCTGGCGACCCATGCAGTGCGAGTCAAACCATTGATTGAAGGTGGGGTGTCAATTATTACTAAGTCGTAGTCTTTTTCGATTCGGCTAAGCGCCTCCTCAAGTTTCCAGACATCCCTAATGGTTGGGTTTGGAGTGTCAAACTTAAGCGCCCGTGGGCTGCCAATCATGACATCAATGTGACCGGACTGCACTTTGCCCCACGTGCTGGCTACAATGGCTCTATGCACGATGTTGTGTTTAGGGTTTTGCAAGACATCGGCAACGGTTTCTCTAAATTCTCCGATAGCGCCCAATCCGGTCGACGCGTCACACTGAGGATCTAAATCCACAACCAATGTGCGCAGACCGCGAGCAAATGCAGCAGAGGCTAGACCAAGGGCCACCGTGGTCTTTCCTACGCCCCCCTTCAGGGAGCTCACGCTCATTACATGCACGTAAATAGGCTACCTTTTTATTGAAGGCGCACCACATCCATGTTCGCCTTACGACACTTGAGGGGCCAATGTTCAACAAGATTCTGGTAGCCAATAGAGGCGAAATCGCCGTTCGAGCCTTCAGGGCCGCCTATGAGTTAGGCGCCAAAACTGTAGCCGTTTTCCCTTACGAAGACCGAAACTCCACCCACCGCCTGCAGGCAGACGAGTCATACCAAATTGGTGCCGTTGGTCATCCGGTCAGGGCGTACCTGGATGTGTCAGAGATAATTCGCGTGGCTTTGGAGTCAGGTGCCGATGCAATCTACCCGGGCTATGGGTTTCTTTCGGAAAACCCAGACTTGGCCGAAGCAGCAAAAGCAAATGGCATAACTTTCATTGGTCCAACCTCTGATGTCCTAGAGATGGCAGGAAATAAAGTATCCGCCAAAGAGGCAGCGATTAAAGCGGGCGTTCCAGTTCTAAAGTCATCACCGTCTTCTGCGAACATCGATGAACTTGTGGACCAGGCCGATGGAATCGGTTTTCCAATATTCGTCAAGGCTGTTGCCGGCGGAGGCGGTCGAGGAATGCGCCGCGTTGCTAAAAAAGAAGATATTCGCGCAGCATTGATCGAGGCATCTCGTGAGGCCGAGAGCGCTTTTGGCGATCCAAGGGTGTTTCTTGAGCAAGCCGTGATTAGACCGCGTCACATCGAAGTTCAAATACTTGCTGATACGCAGGGCAATGTAATCCACCTTTTTGAGCGCGATTGTTCCATCCAACGTCGCAACCAAAAAGTTGTCGAGATTGCTCCGGCTCCATTAATTGACGAAGAGTTGCGTCAAACTCTTTATCGAGATGCAGTGTCCTTTGCGAAACAAATTGGATATCAAAATGCCGGCACAGTTGAATTTCTAATTGACACTGTTGGTGACAACGCCGGCAAGCACGTTTTCATTGAGATGAACCCGCGCATTCAGGTTGAGCACACCGTCACTGAAGAAATTACAGATGTCGACCTAGTTCAATCGCAAATGCGAATTGCATCTGGAGAATCACTCGGTGATCTTGGGCTTACCCAAGACAAGATAAAGATGCATGGCTTTGCGGTGCAGTGCCGAATCACCACCGAAGACCCCGCTCAGAACTTCAGGCCTGACACCGGAAAAATCACCACCTATCGTTCGCCGGGTGGTGCGGGAATCCGTCTAGACGGAGGAACGGTTTCAACTGGAGCAGAGGTCAGCCCACACTTTGACTCCATGCTTGTAAAACTGATTGCAACCGGACGAGACTTTAAGTCGGCCGTGACGCGAGCAAAACGCGCACTTGCAGAATTTAGAATTCGCGGTGTCTCTACCAATATTGCCTTCTTGCAAGCGGTCTTGGCTGATCCGGTTTTTGAAACGGGAGATCTAAGCACTTCGTTTATTGATGAGCACCCGGAATTGTTTACAGCTAAGGCCTCTCAAGACAGAGGTACAAAGATACTCGCGTGGCTTGCAGATGTAACTGTGAATCAGCCAAACGGGCCTCGCGGGCATCACATAAGCCCAGGCGTGAAGCTTCCTAAAATAGATTTGAGTAAACCCGCACCAGCTGGCTCGCGGCAGCGCTTGCTTGAATTAGGTCCAAGCGAATTTGCAAAAGCTCTTAGGGCCCAATCTGAAGTTGCCATTACAGACACCACGTTCCGCGATGCACACCAATCCTTGTTGGCTACTCGTGTCAGAGGTCGAGACCTGGTTGCAGTTGCGCCATACGTTTCCCGACTAACCCCACAACTTTTGTCAGTTGAAGCATGGGGAGGGGCTACCTATGACGTAGCGCTTAGATTCTTAGGCGAAGACCCTTGGCAGAGACTCGCACAACTCAGAGAGGCAATGCCCAATCTTTGTATCCAAATGCTATTGCGCGGTAGAAACACCGTGGGCTACACCCCATACCCAACCGAGGTGACCGAGGCATTTGTTGCGGAGGCTGCCGCAACGGGCGTAGACATTTTCCGAATTTTTGATGCCTTGAATGACATTAGTCAAATGAAGCCAGCTATTGACGCAGTTCTAAAAACCAAGTCCGCAGTCGCAGAGGTTGCACTTTGCTACACAGCAGATCTGCTAGACCCAGAAGAGAAGCTTTACACTCTTGACTACTATTTGGATCTCGCACAGCAAATTGTTGATGCCGGTGCACACATAATTGCAATCAAAGACATGGCCGGTTTGTTGAGGCCAGCAGCTGCAGAGAAATTAGTTTCCGCACTGCGAGCGAAATTTGATTTGCCAGTTCATCTGCACACTCACGACACTGCAGGCGGTCAGCTTGCAACCCTTATGTCAGCTATCAATGCCGGAGTCGATGCGGTAGATGTTGCTTC
>JBFYON010000049.1:0-5979 GCA_041303755.1 Micrococcales bacterium
TTGCCAAAAGTTGGCATAATTTTTCCTCATTCAATTGTGTGGTTCGGCGGGGAGTAGCCGCTGTGAACCGGTGGGTTAGTCGAACAGCTGCTAAACCCACACACAAGAAAAACTCTGCATAACGGCAGATCTTATTTAGAGGAAAAGACTGGTACATCTTCAGAGGTGGCGCTTCTGTGGCCACTTGAAACAAGTGATGTACTGCAAACGACTACTGTCACATTTCTGTAACGCTATAAGCCTAACTTGGCGGGTGCCATTTGGCTAGACCCAATATTGGCCCAACTAGAAGGCGATGGCCGCACCCAAAACCGTGTAACCCCCGCGGTTCTCAAGTTGCCAGGTAAATGCCACCTCATCCAAAATGCTTGAACCATAGCCGGCAACGACCTCATCGCCCAGTGGCTGGCCATCATTGGTCACGGTTATTCCAAGCAGATACGGCCCAGTTTGCTCAAGCGCAATAACCACGTGCTCGGCCTTGCCGTGCTTAGCCGCATTGCTCACGGCCTCGCGCACTACCTCTGCTGCACAAGCCGATGCCACTGGATTAGCCTCAAGTTTTTTCTGAATTTCAACACCGATGCTCGGCAGCTCAATCTCAAGCGCACCCTCCCATACAGTCTTGATTTGCTTCAAAACCTCAACAAAAGTTTCGGCGCCCTCGGTTGACTCCAACTTATTGATAGCCGCTGAGATATCAGCCTGCACGGCATCCACCTCTTCCGGGCTTGGTGTTTGAGTTTTGGCCAATCTGATCGCCGAGGCATAAAGTGCCGCTTGAACTGATCCATGAAGAATCGAAGCAATGCGGCGTCTGTTGAGCCAAATTTCTTGGCGCAATTGAGAGTTCATAATCGCTAGCTCAGAAACCACGTTGGTCATCTCGCGCTCAGCGTCACTTCGCTGGGTGCGCAGGAACTGCATATAGAAAGACACCAGCGTGATTGCCACCTGGGCCGAAAGAGATTGAATGTAGAGAGTTGGATTCAGTACAAAGCCAAGTAGGCCCAGAGCTGTATTGGCAACCACACCAGAAATTACAGCCACTGAAATAGAAATTAAGAATGCCAAAACAAACGGAACCCAAATATTTTTCAAGAGAACTTGGAATGCTTTATAACTCACGAATATAACCACAAGGCTGACCACGCTGGTGAGCAAGACTGCATCGGGAAAAGTAATCACGTTTGATGCAATAGCAATCGAGGCAGTTCCAAAGAAAGCAATCTCTGGAACAATCATTGCGCCAGCCGAAAGCCTGCTTGGAAAACGACTTTTGGAATAGGCAACCGATGCCCTGCGACTAATTTGATTTACTTGATTATCTAATTGCGCATTGCTTCCAATGTCTCTACTGAGTGGTCGCACCACCGTCTCAACTAACTCTGTGAGTTTTGCAGACGCAGTTTTTGAAGAGCTTTCAAGCTCAGATTGAATTTGTTTGACAGCTGGCTCAAGCGCTAACTGCACGCGCCTTAGTAAGTCAGCACGCTGCAATCTAATTCGCTCACGGATTCCGCCGCGAAGTTCATCGAGTTCAGCTTTTTCAGCTTCCAGATCAGCAAGGGTTTTTTCGTGGCGCATTCTGGACGCATTAAAGATGGCCAGCACGGCAATCGTTCCGTAAACATATAGCGGCCCACCCAGCAGGCGATACCAAAGTTCAGCCTCCGGCATAATGCCAAGCGCAGCGCCGGTTAGGTAAATGGCAACTCCCCTAACTAGTCCCGCCAATAAGTAGGCAATTGAAGTCAGCAGAATTCTTGGCTTTCGCCCAGGGGTAGCCGGAAGAACGGTGGCCCTAAAACCAAGCAGCACCAGTACCGTTGCCAGGTAACCAACGGTTGCCACAATGAACCACTCCAAGATAGAACCCGAAAGCCTTGCTGGGCTGCTGCCAATTAGCAGAGCGAAAGACAGTGGCGCGAACTGCAACAGCACGCGGTTACTTAACGCAATGGGGCCAGCTGCATTGTTGATTGCTTCGCGAAGGCTGGTTTTTGGTGTGATAAACCGTTCGGCCATTAGATTTCCGAAAGTGATTTTCCAGATGCGCGCAGATAGGTTGCCGCGGCCTCTACTCTGGCATTTCCTTCTGCCTGCACATCAATTTCTAGTGCGTGAAAAATTCGGCTAACAATTCCCTCAACGGCTCGAACTGTGGTTCCGCGCTTTTCAGCAATTTGAGAATTGGTGTAGCCCATTGCCAGCAACTGCAACACCGATATCTGCTTCTTGGACAAATCACTCAATGGGCGCTTTTCATTAAGATCATGACGGAATTCAGTGGCTATTGAATCTCTAAGCACCGCCTCGAGCGCGTTGATCAATTCGTTTGAGTCAACTAGTTGCGACTTACGTAGGTACGAAATGTTTGCTGGTAAGTCTTTTGTGTCACGTCCGGCAAATCTTGCATCGGGCAGGTTGGTTAGAAAAACGATGCCAACATCTGGAGCAATTTTTTGCAGTGATTCGGCAAAGTCAAAACCGTTTGGACCGGGACCTAGCTCAACGTCAAGAACTACTGCGTCGGGATCTGCCACTTTGAATACTCGCGCCGCATCAGCCGCGTTGGCTGCCGTGGTTACCTGAAAACCGCTTGCCTCGAGAGTCTTGGCAATTAGGTCGCGAAGAAGTGATTCGTCTTCAACGACAACTACGTGGCGGTTGTACATACTTTGAAATTAAATCAGACCGCGCTTGGCTAATGCAGCGTGCAGATCTGGGTCAGATGGTTCAACCATAAATTCGCCGTCCTTAAAAAGCACCACCGGGATGTTCTTGCGGCCTGCGATTGCTTCAGATTCAGCAGCTAGCTCAGCGCTCTGCTCGACATCCTTCATTTCATACTCAACACCAAGAGTGTTTAGCAGTGACTTTGAGCGGCGGCAATCGCTGCACCAGTCAGCTCCATAAAAAGTTACTTCAGCCATTAGATAAGCCCTATCTGAGTCGTGTGTTGTCCGGAATGAACAATGTCTCTCCGTCAAATGTAATACCTGAGAGGTCACGCACCACAATGTCAGCCTGCGATACCAAAGCCCGCTCGCTAACACCTATTACTAGGCCAACTCCAGCTTCAATAGCTGCCTCTACCCCGGCTATGGCGTCTTCAAAAACCACGCAGTCCGCTGGGTCAAAACCAAGTCGCTCGGCGCCCAGTAAATAAGGGTCCGGGTGAGGTTTGCCACGCTTTACGTCATCTCCGGTCACCAATTCTGCAGGTACCGGTAGCCCTGCAGCTTGAAGCCTGGCGGTGCCTAGGTTCACATTGGCCGAGGTGCAAACTGTCCAAGTGCCAGGCTTGAGCGAGGTCAGTAATTCCACTGAACCACCCAGCGCGATGGTTTCGTGCGCGGTCTGCTGCTCGAGCTCATTGATTCGATCATTGGCCACCGTAAATAAATCTGGAGAAACATATTCGCGCACTTTATCTTCAGCTCTAACTCCAGCGTTTTCAGGAACGTCCCATTCAAAATGAGGAGCGTACTCTTTAGCCCAGATAGCCCAAGCTACCCCTGATGCGTTGTGAGAATCTACTAGAACTCCGTCATTGTCAAAC
The DNA here is from genome assembly GCA_041303755.1 of Micrococcales bacterium. Classification (GTDB taxonomy): domain Bacteria; phylum Actinomycetota; class Actinomycetes; order Actinomycetales; family Microbacteriaceae; genus Rhodoluna. The sequence goes on from JBFYON010000049.1 coordinate 3,566, forward strand.
AACAACCCCGATGCAAAATACTTCAAACTACTTTGCCTTTTTCTTAGATGAGCTCTCTCGGTGACGCTCGGTGATTGTCACGTAGATTCCAACTACAGCTAAGGCCAACAGAACTTTTGCAGGAGCAAAGTCTTCAAGTAGCCATTTAAGCGTTGGGGCATCAACGCTGGTGATTGGATTACACTCAACCCCTTCGCAGTCAGCCGGAACTTCGCCCCAGTTTTGTAATTTACTGATTGCCGTTGATCCAAAACCAAATGACATGATTGTGACTGCGGTGCCGAAAATAATGGACAACACAAAGTTTAGGTTTGATGCACCTACTGTTAGTGCGGTGCGGGGTTTTGGCATTTCCGGCTTTGCGGCTTTTGCTTTGTTTGCAAAGCGAGTTCCAAAGACAACACCGGCTGCAACGATTGCAATGATGATTACCCAAACCCAAACTTGAAGATTAGTTTTGGTGACGTCATAGACTCCAAGTCCAAAAATGATTGCAGCAGCAGTAGCCAAAATTGGCACCGCATAGCCAAGACCTAGAGCCTTTTGTGATTCACTCATTTTTGATTTGCTGCCATCGGTGTTTTTCTCACCATCGTGACCAAACACAAAAGCGGCCAGCAGCACGTAAACTACCAGCGCGGTTGCCAAGATGATTGGGATGTAGACGCTGGCAATTCTGAGCGCAATATTGTCGGCACGACCGGAGTAGGCATTGAATGCGCCAAGAAAGTTACCGATCGCAAAGATCGCTCCGGAGGCCAGGCCAATGATGATGCCTAGGGTGGTGAATCGCTGAGCGGCACGAGCCAATGGATTGGCCTCGCCCAACTCTCGACGAGCTTGAATTGCCCAGCGCTGACCAATCAGTGAGGCGATTGAAGCTGCGGCAATGCCTAAGAGGAATAGGTAAGGGGCAACCTGAAACACCTCGTTGGTCTCAAGAACGTTGCCCATTGAGTCGTAGCCAGGAATCGGCACATATAGGTTTGCCAAAGTTGCCAACATGAAAGTCAGCCAAGCCACCATCAAACCAAGCAGAGGAAGAGCTATTGCCTTATTTGCCAGAGGGATTCTTTTCATAGAACCAGCCTATCCCTCTAAACTTTTGCCATGATCCTTGTTATTGGCGAAGCCCTGATTGACCTGATAGAAAACCGATACCAAGCGGGTTCTTTCAACGCAATAGTCGGCGGTGCCAATGCAAACGTGTCTATTGCCCTAGCTCGACGCGGAACCCCGCAGCAATTTCTAGCTAGGTTATCTGGCGATGGCTTTGGCAAAATTATTCGCGAAAAACTTGAAGCCAACCACGTGGGTCTTGACTACGCAGTGGCAGCAAAAGAACAAACCACTATGGTCACAGTTTCTATTGATTCAAGTGGTTCGCCAACTTACTCTTTTTACGTAAACGGCACTGCCGACTGGGCGTGGACTCCAGAAGAATTACCTAGTGATGCGGCACTAGAAAATATGCACGCAACCGCAATTCAATTTGGTTGTTTAGCAATGGCAATGGGACCGGGCAATCTAGTAATCGAGGATTGGGCCCGCGAGCACTACAAACAAAATTCGGTGACTATTTCGCATGACATCAACATGCGTCCTGCGCTTGGTTTTGATCGAAAGCACGAACGCCTTCGCGTTGAGCGCATCAATGATATTTCACACATCATCAAAGCCTCTGACGAAGACATTCACTGGCTTTACGATATGGCCGATGGTGAAGATGTAGACAAGGTTGTCTGGAAGTGGATTGGCGATTCTGCTCGTCACGTTTTCATCACTCGCGGCGGCGAAGGTGTATCGGTGTATCGCCTGGCGGGAGATGGGTCTCGCACCAGATTTGATGTTGAGTCTCGCAAGATAAATGTGGTTGACACCGTTGGTGCAGGTGACACATTCTGTGCGAATCTGCTGGGTCAACTTTCCGATGTTGACGCCTTGGGCACTGATCCGTTTGATCGACTACAGAATTTGAGCGACGAAGTACTTCGCGAATTTGTATGGACGGCTGGAATTGCCGCTTCAATTACCTGTGAGCGCGCTGGGGCCGAGCCGCCTACCAAGGCTGATTTAGACGCGGTGCTCGCAAGCCTTTAAATGTCAGTGGGCCGTGCGAGAATCTCCCCATAAAGAAAACAGCTGGGCGACCAGCTCTAACAAAATCTTGGAGAGATCCGCATGTATAAGTTAAAAGACGATTCAACAAACCCTTCCACTGGCCTCTGGGCCTTTAACACCCGTGACCTGATGCGCGCAGCTACCTGCGACCACTGCATCAAGTTGGCAATTGCAAAAGAACTCGATATGCCGGGGGTTCGCGCGCTGCTTGAGCCCTACGCTCTTGAGGGCAAGACCCTGGCCATGGCTTACGGTGACAAGTTCGAATCGGAGATTGAAGAGGAGCTTCGTGC
>JBFYON010000050.1:0-5392 GCA_041303755.1 Micrococcales bacterium
ATCGGCGATATCTTGGCGGCGAGCCCATAGCGTTACCGTGTTAGCGGAATTATCGGCTAGCACCTTTGCGAAAGTAGTTCCCCAGCTACCAGCACCCATTACTGCAATCTTGGTCACTGTCTCTTACCTGCCTTCTTAAAGTTTCCACTGACTGTCTGGCCAGCTTTTTGCGGATCCCAAAGTTCAAATGGAGCTTTTTCATCACGAAGGACTTCAACCAACTCGGTAATAGTCTGCATCACAAGCTTGGTTGCCTCGTTCAACTCATCGGGGTTGAGTTGCTTCTTTCGGTAGTTGTCGAGATTGATTTCATCGCCAACCAGAAGCCTCACCGGTTTCCAGAACCCAGGCCTAAACCTGCTGCCGTATTGAGGAAGAATCACTTCGCTTCCCCACTGACCTACCGGATAAACCGGAACTCCTGTTTCAAGGGCAAGGCGAATCGCGCCAGTCTTTCCGCGCATTGGCCAAAGATCTGGGCTGCGGGTCAAAGTTCCCTCTGGGAAAATCGCAATCGAGTGGCCAGCCTTCAGAAAAGCATGTGCGGCTCTAAGTGGCTCATCGTTGCGGTGGTGCGAACGGTAAACAGGAATTTGTCCGGCAGCAGTAATGATGGGTCCAATTAGGGGAAGTCTAAACAGGCTCTCTTTGGCCATGAAGTGAGGTGCCCGCTTCAATTGCGCATAGACGAAGTACGCAACCGCCAAAGCATCCAGATTGGTGACGTGATTTGAAACCAAAATGTATGCGCCTTTTTTAGGAAGCTTTTCTTGACCGGTAGGAACAACTTTGAAGAGCAGCCTCACCAGTGGAATCAAAATTGATGCAACTAAAGCCAAAACAAAATGGCGCTCTGAAGAATTGATCTTCGGCATTGGCAGTTCTCTTTTTGGCTTGGCCATGGTCTTACTCGCTGTAGGTGAAGTCTGCACCTAGATCAGTTAATTTTTGCAAGAAGTGTTCGTATCCGCGAGAAATCAACTGAACGTTTGTGACGTTAGAAGTTCCTTTGGCAGCCAGAGCGGCAACCATGTGGCTGAAACCACCGCGCAGGTCAGGTACGCGGATATCTGCGGCGTGCAAATCTGTTGGTCCCGAAATAACGGCTGAGTGATTAAAGTTGCGCTGACCAAATCGGCAAGCCGTACCGCCGAGACATTCGCGATAAATCTGAATCTGCGCGCCCATTTGCACCAGTGCATCGGTGAAGCCAAATCTGTTTTCGTAAACTGTCTCGTGAATAATTGATAGACCCTTGGCCTGAGTTAGAGCAACCACAAGTGGCTGTTGCCAATCGGTCATAAAACCAGGATGAACATCTGTTTCAAGCACAACTGGCTTTAGGTCGCCACCTGGGTGGAAGAAACGAATTCCATCGTCTTTAATTTCAAAAGCCCCGCCGACTTTGCGGAAGACATTTAGGAATGTTGTCATCTCCTGCTGGCGTGCCCCGCCAACGAAAATATCACCGTTGGTGGCAAGTGCCGCACAAGCCCAGGATGCCGCTTCGTTGCGATCAAAGAGCGCTCGGTGGTTGTAGCCAGATAGCTCTTTCACGCCCTCGATGCGAATTACACGATCGGTGTCTACGGAAATTATTGCGCCCATCTTTTGCAAGATTGCAATCAGATCCATGATTTCTGGCTCTATGGCAGCTCCAGATAGCTCTGTCAGCCCCTCGGCACGTGTTGCGGTTAGCAATACCTGCTCGGTTGCACCAACCGATGGGTAAGGCAAAGAAATCTTTGCACCCTTCAGGCCCTTGGGCGCTGAAAGCCGAGTTCCATTTTCAAGCTCTTCAATTACGGCACCAAAATTGCGCAGCACCTCAAAGTGATAATCGATAGGGCGATCACCAATGTGACAACCACCAAGTCCAGGAATAAACGCTTCACCAAGTCTGTGCAGCAGTGGTCCACAGAAAAGAATTGGAATTCTAGAAGAACCGGCGTGCGCATCAATGTCAATCATTCGAGCCGAAGCAACATTGCTTGGGTCAAGTGACATGACGCCATCTTCAGAGTGTTCAATCTTCACGCCGTGCAATTGCAATAGGCGTGAAACGATTTCAACATCGCTAATCATTGGAACATCTTTTAGAACACTTGGGCCATCACCCAGAAGCGCGGCAACCATCGCTTTAGTTACAAGGTTCTTGGCGCCCTTAAGGTCTACGCGACCCTTTAGCGGCTTTCCACCGGTGACTGTTATTTGACTCATGTCTAATGCCTTGCCGGTAGGGTTTTTGGTCGCCAAGCATCGCGCTTGGATTCGAAATCTGTGATGGCCTGTTCATCGCGAAGGGTAAGACCAATGTCATCCAAACCTTCAAGCAAACGCCACTTAGTGTATTCATCGATATCAAAGTGAACGCTCAGATCGCCAATGCTCGCGGTCTGCTCCACTAGATTCACGGTGATTGAACTACCTGGGTTGGCCTCAATCGCTTGCCAGAGTTTTTGAGTGTCTTCCTCAGTAATTTCACCGGTAACTAGGCCTTGCTTGCCAGCGTTGCCGCGAAAGATATCTGCAAATTTGCTTGAGAACACCGCTTTGAAGCCATAGTCGCGCAGTGCCCAAACAGCGTGCTCGCGAGAAGATCCGGTGCCAAAATCTGGTCCGGCTACTAAGACCTCACCCTTGGAGTAAGGCTCTTGGTTCAAAATGAATTCGGGATCGTTTCGCCAGGCAGAAAACAACGCGTCTTCAAAACCTGTTTTTGTAATTCGCTTTAGAAAAACAGCCGGAATGATTTGATCGGTGTCTACATTTGAACGACGAAGAGGCACAGCCACACCCGTGAAAACTTCAAACTTTTCCATTAGTTAGCTCCTGCATCTAGCAAATCTGCCGGTGAGGAAAGCGTTCCGCGAATCGCAGTCGCGGCTGCTACCAAAGGTGATACCAAGTGGGTGCGTGCACCCTTACCCTGACGGCCTTCAAAGTTGCGGTTAGAGGTTGAAGCTGCTCTCTCGCCTGGCGAAAGTTGGTCTGGATTCATACCCAGGCACATTGAACAACCGGCGAAGCGCCATTCGGCACCAAAGTCTTTGAAGATTTTGTCCAGTCCCTCAGCCTCAGCTTGCAAACGCACACGAGCCGAACCTGGAACGACCATGAAGCGAACACCATCGGCTTTTTTCTTGCCATCAATGATTGCCGCAGCTGCGCGTAAATCTTCAATTCTTGAGTTTGTGCAAGATCCCAAGAACACGGTGTCAACCGCGATGTCTTTCATTTTGGTGCCAGGCTTCAAGTCCATATACTCAAGCGCGCGCTCGGCAGCGGCCTTTTCATTTGGATCAGAAAAGTCTGCTGGGTTTGGCACAGAATCCAAAAGACTCACACCTTGACCAGGATTAGTTCCCCAAGTGACGAAAGGATCAAGAGTGTTGGCATCTAAGAAGACTTCTTCATCAAACTTTGCTTCGGCATCGGTTGGCAGTGTCTTCCAGTACTCAACCGCGGCATCCCAGTCGGCGCCCTGCGGTGCGTGTGGACGACCCTTTAGATATTCAAAAGTTGTCTCGTCTGGTGCAACCATGCCGGCACGCGCACCTGCCTCGATGGACATATTGCAAATTGTCATTCGAGCTTCCATCGAAAGCGCGCGAATTGCCGAACCACGATACTCAAGAACGTAGCCCTGACCACCGCCGGTTCCGATTTTTGCAATCACCGCAAGGATGATGTCTTTTGAGGTCACGCCAGGACGCAGGGTTCCTTCAACATTGATGGCCATGGTCTTGAATTTTTTGAGTGGCAAGGTCTGGGTTGCCAAAACGTGCTCAACCTCACTGGTGCCGATGCCCATGGCAAGTGCACCGAATGCTCCGTGGGTTGAAGTGTGTGAGTCACCACAGACAACCGTGATGCCTGGCATGGTTAAGCCAAGTTGCGGGCCAACCACGTGAACAATCCCCTGATCAACATCCCCGAGTGAGTGAATGCGGATGCCGAATTCCTTGGCATTATTGCGAAGCGCCTCGATTTGAGTGCGACTGGTTGGGTCGGCGATTGGCTTATCGATGTCCAAAGTTGGAGTGTTGTGGTCTTCAGTGGCAATGGTTAGGTCCGGGCGACGAACCGGACGGCCAGCAAGGCGCAAACCATCGAAAGCTTGCGGGCTGGTGACCTCGTGAACCAGATGCAGGTCAATGTAAAGAAGGTCGGGGGTGCCATTTTCACCCTCGGCGACCAAGTGGTCGTTCCATACCTTCTCAGCCAGAGTAAGCGGCTTTGTTGTCATTAACACACCTCAAAATGATCGAAATCCAAGTTTACCTTTAGGCTGACAAGGTGAACGAAAAACAGATTAATTTTCTACAGCGTAAGACCGTCAGGGTGCTTACCAGCGGCCAGATTCTGGGCGGGTTTGCCCTTGGTTCAACCCTTTCTATTGGATCCTTGCTGGCTGCCGAGCTTTCTGGCAGTGGTGCCTGGGCAGGTGCGGCGGCCACATTCAGTACCTTGGGGGCGGCCAGCTGGGCAATGCCAATGGCTCGCCTAGCCAACATAAAAGGGCGCCGAGTTGCCCTAGCAGCTGGGGCCGGCTTGGCAATTCTGGGCGCAATTCTGGTGATTACATCGGCTGCCATTCACTCCTTCCCTATGCTGCTCTTGGCCCTATTTCTGCTGGGCGGCGGATCAGCAGCCGGACTGCAGGCTCGCTTTGCCGCCGTTGATCTATCAGGCTCAAGCACTCGATCTACTGGTCGCGACCTTTCAACTGTGGTTTGGGCAACTACCATCGGTGCTGTCATAGGGCCAAACCTTTTTGGCCCCGGCGAATTCATCGGTGGGCTGTTGGGCATGCCAACGCTTACCGGTCCGTTTCTATTCACAATTGTTGCGCAGCTTCTAGCTACGACTGTCTTTTGGTTTGGTTTGAATCCTGACCCGCTTTTGGTGGCCAAGGAACTGGATGCGGCCAAAGGTGGGCTTAAGCCAAAAACTTCATTCAAGAGCGCTCTGCAAACTTTGCGCAAATATCCCGTGGCCACATTTGCGGTTATTTCTATTGCACTCAGCCACATGGTGATGGTTGCGGTTATGTCAATGACTCCCCTGCACATGCATCACATGGGGTACGACTTAGTGGTAGTTGGTTTCACAATCAGCCTGCACATCGCCGGAATGTACGCCTTCTCGCCGATATTTGGTTGGCTAAGTGACAGGTATGGCAAAGTTCGAGTGGTCTTATTGGGTCAAGTAATTTATGTTTTTGCGCTTGGCATAGCTGGACTTGGACAGCACGACAGGACTCTGGTTACGATTGGACTATTCCTTCTTGGACTGGGTTGGTCCGCCGCTACCGTTGCCGCCTCTGCACTTTTGGCTCAGACTTTACCAACCGCTGAAAAAACCAATGTCCAGGGACTCAGCGATACTT
>JBFYON010000051.1:0-2876 GCA_041303755.1 Micrococcales bacterium
AAGTCGCTTCGAAACTAAGGTTTACGAAGGCAAAGCCAACCACGATCACAACTAACCAAGACCTTGATGAAAATTCTTTCCATCCTGTTTTGAGTTCGTGAATAAAGTTGACCTTTTCACCCGCCTCTACCTGGCCAGTCTGAGGCAACTTCGCCAAAGGCAGAATCATGGCGCCTGCCACAATGAAGGTAAGGGCGTCAATGCCAAGAGCCCAGCCGGTACCAAGTGCGCTTACTACCAAGCCACCACTGGCGGTGCCAAGCATGAAAGAGATGTTAGATCCAAAGCCGATAGCAGAATTTGCGCTTTGCAGTTTCTCCGAAGGAACAATTATTGGCGTCAGACCTGAAAACGCTGGATACCAAATTCCGTTTAGCACTCCTGACATGAAGCCAACGATTACCAAAAGCAAGACACTTGGGCTGTTTGCAATGAAAGATGCCGCAACGATGAGAATCAGGAACCCAAGCAGCATGTCGGCCCAGCCCATGGTCCGTGCGCGCCCGTATTTGTCTGCGAATGTTCCGCCAACCAGCAGTAACAGCAAGACTGGCAAGGTGCGGCTAACCATGACCAAACTTAAGGACCCGGCGTCAGCACCTTCTATGCCGAGTACTCCAAAAGCTAGAGCAACCGGCGAGATTCCGTTGCCAAAATTAGAGACTGTTCTGGCAAAAAATAGTTGATAGAAATGGGGAATCTTTCGAAGTTCCCGCAGGGTGGTTATCATTTTTGTTTCTCGGCGAAGTAACAGGTAGGGCAAAGAGATTCATAGGTAACGTGAACCCCATCGATTGCCACTTGCTCGCCATCAAAAACAAACTCGCCATCCATTTTTCTGGCGTTGAACATGGCCTTGCGCCCACATCGACAGATGGTTTTCAATTCCTCAAGACTGTGTGCTATTTCTAGGAGTCGCAGCGAACCTGGGAAGCCGTTGGTCAGAAAGTCAGTTCGGATGCCGTAGGCCAAAACCGGAACGCTGTCTAAGACTGCAATTTCTAGGGCTTGATCAACTTGGTCACGGGTTAGAAACTGCGCCTCGTCAATTAGTAGACAGGCAATCGGATTTCCGGTTTCTCGTTTAAACACTTGAACGCGTTTTGCAAACTCATCTCGAAGATTTAACTCAGGAGTGATTAGAAAATCAACCTTACGATCTACACCCAGCCTGCTGGTGATGGCCATTTCACCTTTGACGTCAATTGCCGGCTTGGCAAGCAGTACATGTTGATCGCGCTCTTCATAGTTGTGAGCGGCTTGGAGTAGTGCGGTGCTCTTACCGCTGTTCATAGCGCCGTGTCGGAAGTAGAGCTTGCTCACGGACGTTTAGCCTTCGTAGCTACGGAATGCAATGACGGCGTTGTGGCCGCCGAAGCCAAATGAGGTGCTGATTGCCAAGATTGGCCCAGTAGGCAGTGGTCGCGGTGAAGTGACTACATCCAATGGAATAGCTGGGTCTTGGTTTTCAAGATTGATTGTTGGTGGGGCGGTTCGTTCGGCAAGAGCGAGCACTGTGAAGATTGCTTCAATTGCTCCGGCTCCACCTAGTAAATGGCCGGTCGAAGATTTAGTCGCAGAAACCGCGATGTTGCTCAGGTGGTCACCAAAAACTCTAAGCAGTGCTGTGTACTCGGCGATATCGCCCACTGGGGTAGAAGTTGCGTGTGCATTGATGTGAACAACGTCTTCAGGTTTTGCATCTGCTTGTTTCAGCGCTGCCGACACTGCACGTGCCGCCCCCGTGCCCTCAGGGTCTGGTGCCGTGATGTGGTGAGCGTCAGAAGTCACTGCGCCACCCACCAGTTCGGCGTAAATTTTTGCTCCGCGGGCGAGAGCGTGTTCAAGAGTTTCAAGAACAAGCGCTCCTGCGCCTTCTCCCATTACAAAGCCATCGCGGTCAACATCGTATGGTCGTGATGCCTTTGCAGGGGCGTCGTTCCTTCGCGATAGCGCGTGCATGGCGGCGAAAGCAGCAATAGGAAGAGGGTGAATTCCAGCTTCGCAACCACCGGCTACTACCACGTCAATATCCCCTGAACGCAGTCGAGTGATTGCGTTTGCAACCGCTTCGGTGCTTGAAGCACAGGCAGAAACTGCAGTCCTTACACCGCCTCGGGCGGCTATGTCCATGCCAATCGCCGCAGCCGGGCCGTTAGGCATCAGCATAGGAATTGTCATTGGAAGCACTCTGCGAGGGCCTTTTTCTTTCAACGCGTCATACGCATCTAGAAGAGTCCAGACACCACCGATTCCGGTAGCGTACTCAACCGCAAGTCTTTCTGGTGCAACTTCTGGCTTCCCAGCATCTGCCCAGGCTTCACGCGCTGCAATCAGTGCAAATTGGCTAGAAGGGTCCAGGCGTTTGATTTCCTGTGGGGTGAGCACCTCGGCCGCGTTGACCTTAGCTTGACCAGCAAAGGTCACCGGCAACTCGTGCTGTGCCACCCACTCTTTTTCAATTACAGAAATACCTGACTCGCCTGCAAGCAAAGCTTTCCAGGACGAACGCGCGTCACCACCGAGTGGGGTGGTAGCCCCAACTCCGGTGACAACGATTCTTTGAGTCAAAACTTATAATCCTTTGGATTACTGTGCGTTTGTGATGAAGTTAACTGCGTCACCAACGGTAACTAGGTTCTTCACTTCTTCATCAGGGATTTTCACGCCAAACTTGTCTTCTGCGTTTACCACGATGGTCATCATTGAAATTGAATCAATGTCTAGGTCGTCTGTGAATGACTTGTCTAGTTGTACCGCGTCCGCAGCGATGCCGGTTTCGTCATTAACGATCTCAGCAAGACCAGACAGAACTTCGCTCTGTGAAAGTGCCATTTTGTTTCTCCTTAGGGGGTTGTTTGACCGAGGTTAAGTTT
>JBFYON010000052.1:0-9567 GCA_041303755.1 Micrococcales bacterium
TGTGCAATGAGGATAAAAGAGGAGGGACCATGGAAGGTCCAGAAATCAAAGCAACAGAAGCCATTATCGATAATGGCAAGTACGGCAAGCGTGTTATTCGCTTCGAAACCGGTCGACTAGCTCAGCAGGCACAGGGTGCAGCTGCGGTTTACATCGACGAAGAGACAATGCTGTTCTCGGCTACCACTGCAAGCAAGCAGCCAAAAGACCAGTTCGACTTCTTCCCACTAACTATTGACGTTGAAGAGCGTATGTATGCGGCTGGCCGTATTCCAGGAAGCTTCTTCCGTCGCGAAGGCCGTCCATCAACCGAGGCAATTCTTGCTTGTCGTTTGATTGACCGCCCACTGCGCCCATCATTCGTTGATGGTCTACGCAACGAAATTCAGGTAGTTGTAACCGTTTGGGCAATTGAGCCTGACGAAATGTACGACGTAGTTGCAATCAACGCAGCTTCAATGTCTACTCAGCTTGCAGGTCTACCTTTCTCAGGTCCTATCGGTGGTGTGCGCGTTGCACTAATCGACGGTCAGTGGGTTGGTTTCCCTAAGCACTCACAGCTTGAGCGCGCAGTGTTCAACATGGTTGTTGCTGGTCGCGTGATCGTTGAGAACGGCGTCGAAGACGTTGCAATCATGATGGTTGAGGCAGAGGCTTCAGAAAACTCAATGGACCTAATCGCTGCAGGTGCCAAGGCTCCTTCCGAAGAAGTTGTATCAGAGGGTCTTGAGGCTGCAAAGCCTTTCATCAAGGCATTGGTTAAGGCTCAGGCAGATCTTGCTGCAGTTGCCGCAAAGCCAACCGCTGACTACCCAACCTTTAACCCTTACACCCCAGAGGTTTTTGCTGCGGTTGAAGCTTCAGCTGGTGCGGAACTTGCAAAGGTTTACCAGATCGCTGACAAGGTTGCTCGCCAGGATGCAGATGATGCACTGAAGGCAACCACCAAAGAGAAGATGGAAGCAACCCTTTCAGAAGAGCAGATGGCTCAGTTCTCAGCGGCATATAAGTCAGTAACCAAGAAGATCATGCGTACTCGCGTACTCAAGGAAAGCATCCGTATCGATGGCCGAGGTCTTCGCGACATTCGTACCCTTGATGCAGAGGTTGCAGTTATTCCTCGCGTTCACGGTTCAGCAATCTTCCAGCGCGGTGAGACCCAGATTCTTGGTATCACCACCTTGAACATGTTGAAGATGGAACAGCAGATTGACTCACTGAGCCCAGTGACTTCAAAGCGCTACATGCACAACTACAACTTCCCGCCTTACTCAACCGGTGAAGTTGGCCGTGTGGGAACTCCAAAGCGTCGCGAAATTGGTCACGGTGCGCTTGCTGAGCGTGCTCTAGTTCCAGTTCTTCCAAAGCGCGAGGACTTCCCTTACGCAATTCGCCAGGTTTCTGAGGCTCTTGGTTCAAACGGTTCAACCTCTATGGGTTCTGTTTGTGCTTCGACTCTGTCACTACTAAACGCTGGTGTGCCTCTGCGCGCACCGGTTGCCGGTATCGCAATGGGTCTTATTTCAGACACCGTTGATGGCAAAGTTCAGTACGCTGCAATCACCGATATTCTTGGTGCCGAAGATGCACTTGGCGACATGGACTTCAAGGTTGCAGGTACTCGCGATTTCATCACCGCTATCCAGCTTGACACCAAGCTTGATGGTATTCCTGCTTCAGTTCTTGCAGGTGCTCTAACTCAGGCAAAGGAAGCTCGTCTTTCAATTCTTGATGTTATGTCACAGGCAATTTCAGAGCCGGACGAGATGGCGCCAACTGCGCCTCGCGTGATTGCAGTGAAAATTCCAGTAGACAAGATCGGTGAAGTCATTGGGCCTAAGGGCAAGATGATTAACCAGATCCAAGAAGATACTGGTGCTGACATCTCAATCGAAGACGACGGAACTGTTTACATTGGTGCAACCGATGGCCCTTCAGCAGAAGCTGCAAAGGCTGCGGTTAACGCAATTGCAAACCCACACGTCCCTGAGATTGGTGAGCGTTTCCTTGGAACCGTTGTGAAGCTAGCTACCTTTGGTGCTTTCGTTTCACTAGTTCCTGGAAAAGATGGTCTACTGCACATCTCTGAGCTAAAGAAGATGGCTGGCAAGCGCGTTGAGAACGTTGAAGACGTTCTTGAAGTTGGCCAGAAGCTTCAGGTTGAAATCACAAAAATCGACGACCGCGGAAAGCTTTCACTAGCTCCGGTTGTTGAAGGTGATGCAGCCGCATCTTCTGATTCAGACGAAGAGTAATAACCCGTTTTACAAAGAGAGTTCTGGTTTAGCCATGAGTGAAGTAATTTTTCCACTAGACCAGAGCGATCTTTCGTTCACCGCTTCGGGAGGTAGCACGGTTCGCCGTTCTATCCTCCCAAGCGGTGTTCGCGTTTTAACTGAGCACATGCCGGGCGCGCAAAGCGTATCGGTGTCGTTTTCAGTTGCGGTTGGCTCACGAGACGAAACCGATGGGCACCACGGCTCGACCCACTTCTTGGAGCACCTGTTATTCAAGGGAACTAAAAAGCGCACCGCACTTGATATCGCAGTTGCCTTTGACTCTGTGGGTGGATCTTCAAACGCATCAACTGGTAAAGAGCACACCAGTTACTACGCTCGCGTTCAAGACTCAGCCTTGCCACTGGCCGTTGATGTAATTGGTGACATGCTGGCATCTTCTTTGATTGACCCAAAAGAGTTTGAGAACGAACGAACTGTAATTCTTGAAGAGCTTGCGATGAACGACGATGACCCGCAAGACGTGGCGCACGAAGCATTTGCAGAAGCGGTTCTGGGATCTCACGCGCTGGGCCGTCCGATTGGTGGGACCAACGAAACCATCACTGCAGTTAGTCGTGACGCAGTGTGGGAGCACTACCAGGCAAACTATCGCCCACAAGATTTAGTAATCGCCGCTGCCGGCGGAGTTGAGCACGGGAACCTAATCTCACTCGTAGAGAAAGCATTGTCTGAAGCCGGATGGAATCTGGATGTTCCTGCCACTCCAGTGGAGCGCCGACTTCTGCACCCAGCTGAGATTTCTAGGGGAAGCAAACTCAAGGTCATCAAACGTCCGATTGCTCAAGCGAATGTTTTGCTAGGTATGCAAGGACTGGTTGCCGACGATGAGCGTCGATACGCAATGGGTATTTTGAATACTGTGCTTGGTGGGGGAATGAGTTCACGCATGTTCCAAGAAATTCGCGAAAAGCGGGGGCTTGCCTACTCGGTTTATTCTTTCAATCAGGGCTACTCGGATGGTGCCTACTTTGGTCTCTACGCGGGTTGCTCACCGACCAAAACTGCCGAGGTAACTCGTCTCATGGTTGCCGAACTTGAAGCCATTGCCAACAGCGGAATTCGTCAAGATGAGCTTGATTTAGCCAAGGGAAACATCTCAGGCAGCCTGGCGCTGAAGTATGAAAGCACGATGGCCAGAATGAATCGCCTAATTAGCGCTGAAATCGTGAACGGTGAATTCTTTGACCTTGACGATTCGCTGCAGCACGTGCACGCTGTTTCCCTTGAAGATGTTCAATCCCTGGCTGCTGACTTGGTAAGTCGAGAGAGATCAATCGTTGCTGTTGGTGATGTTGATGAGTCAACATTCGCTGAATTTATCTAGGATTAACCCATGTCAATCAAAGTAGCCGTAGTCGGAGCCACCGGGCGAATGGGCAAGCTTGCCCTTGAACTAATCGAAGGCGCTCAGGATCTAGAGCTACACTCGGCCATCGATTCCAAGAGCGAACTGTCTGAGATCCTTGGTGCCGATGTGGTCTTTGAAGTGACCCGCTTAGAGGTAAGTGAAAAAGTTCTAGATTTCGCGATAGTCAATGGCATGAAAGTAGTTGTTGGTACCAGTGGTTGGTCAGCTTCCAAGCTAGCCGAATTACAAAAAAAGGTCTCAGCTAACCCAGCGGCAGGCATCCTGCTTATTCCAAACTTCTCAATTGGCTCAATGTTGGCAAGCTCATTTGCTGCCCAGGCTGGCAAGTTCTTTGAATCGATTGAAATCGTTGAGGCGCATCACGCTGGCAAGATCGATTCTCCATCTGGAACTGCAGTTCGCACTGCAGAGATGATTGCTGAATCCCGCAAGGGCATGACTCAGCCGCTATTGCCTGGGGTTGGCCAAGAGGCACGTGGCGAGGTAGTAGCTGGCATTCCAATCCACAGTCTTCGCATTGACGGTGTCTCCGCCAAACAAGATGTCTTATTCGGCGGCAAGAGTGAACTGCTCACTATCAGTCACGAAACTACATCGGTGGCTGCCTATGCCCACGGTATTTTGCTATCGCTGCGTGCAGCGGCTAAGCACACCGGCCTTCTGGTTGGTTTGCAATCGGTTGTTGAATTGACTTCAAAAAACTAATGTCGCGCAAGAAACTCGGCGCCATGGTGATGTCGGCGTTGCTCCTGGTTTACATCATGTTGTTGACCAATACTGGCCTATCGTTGCTAACCACAGGGCTGCCTGTTGCTCAGGTCATGGGAGTGCTTATCTTGGCTTTTCCTTTGGTGGGACTTTGGGCCATGGTCGTGGAGTTTAGATTTGGTGTGGCCGCAGAAAAACTCATCGCTCGAATTGAGGCTGAGGGATCTTGGCCTGATCTTGGAATTGAAACCAGACCAAGTGGCCGAGCAATCAGAGCATCAGCAGATGCCGCATTTGCAAAGTGGCAATCCGCCGCCGAGCAAAACGAAGATGACTTTAGGTCTTGGTTTAACTTGAGCCTTGCCTACGACGCTTGTGGCGATAGAAGGCGTGCTCGCTCGGCCATGCGCAAAGCTATTGCGCTTGCTAGTGCTTCTTAATAAGTCCAAGACGCTGTAACCCAACATAAATCTGGCAACCTAGGCAAAATGCGAACGCGGCATTTAGAAATGCAGCGATGAATGCTGCGCCCGCAGCGAAAACTAAACCACCTTGAATCCCAACAAGGTAAAGCACAACACCGGTTCCGGCAACAATAAGTCCAATGAGCTGCGCAAACTGAGGTGGGCGTGGGTCTTCCAGTTCCTTAGGGGCGCCTAGGCGCGGGCGGACTAACTTCTTGAAAAGAAATCCGTATGGGTGCTTTGAGTTTCCAAGAAAAGCACCAATTGCAAATGATGCCGTAATCAAAACCAAGAGACCAAACGCTGCACTTAGCGTTGCGGCATCAAGAGCTAGAAAAACTGTGATCAGAAGCAAGACGGAAGTTATGGTCGCGCCAAAGCGAGGACCACGTGGGTCTATGCCTGCTGGGGTAGAAGATGATGTACTCATTAGATTTCGAAACTCCCTATTTCGTCCTGAATGGTTTGTGACTTTACTGCGCCACCAATTCTTGAAGTCACGCGTCCACGTGAATCCAAAACTAAAGTGGTTGGGGTTTGCAAGATATTAAATTTATTTGCCAAGTCTGTTCGATTGGTGATATCTACCTCTATGTGCAGAATTTCCGGGTGCACCTGCTCTAGTTCGGAATATAGTTTTGCCGTCTGGCGGCAAGCGGAGCAAAACTCGCTGGAAAACTGCA
Source organism: Micrococcales bacterium (assembly GCA_041303755.1). Classification (GTDB taxonomy): domain Bacteria; phylum Actinomycetota; class Actinomycetes; order Actinomycetales; family Microbacteriaceae; genus Rhodoluna. Next base: position 5,525 of record JBFYON010000052.1, read on the forward strand.
GGAATGTGACCTTCTGGCCAAAGCGAGTAACCGGTAGCCCATCCTTTGTGGCTGCAATCTCGCTCAAAATGATTTGCTCGCCGCCCCTCACGCGTTTTGCTCGGCCCGTTCTAGCTCGCCAAATCAGGCCAGCGGCTGAGGCCAGAGCCACCAGCCCAAGCACTAGAGCCAGGCGCATTTCAAAGGACATTCACTAAGGCTAAGCCCCAGAATCCATGTGCAGACAAGGGTTACATAGTGTTACAGAACTGACGGTGCTCGCCAAACGACTAGGCTGTAGGGGTGTCAGACATCATTTTTCGAAGCGACGTAACCGTTGAATTAGTGCGCTCTAGCGCCTCAGACTCAGACGTTCTATTTGCAGCCCGTGTATCAACTCAAGGCGAGCAGACCCTTGAAGCGGCTGCAGCCCACACCGATGCATCAGAGGATGAGAAGCGCAGTAAAGGCCTCATTAACTATTTGATGCGTGATCGCCACGGTTCACCTTTTGAGCACAACTCAATGACTTTCTACGTTCAGGCACCAATTTTTGTGTTCCGCGAATTCCAGCGCCACCGTATTGCCAGTTACAACGAAGAGTCAGGTCGTTACAAGGAGCTTTCTCCAGTTTTCTACGTGCCAGCTCCAGACCGAAACTTGGTTCAGATTGGCAAGACCGGTGCCTACGAATTTCTACCTGGCTCCGCTGAGCAAATTGCTTTGGTTGAGCAAGAGTCGCGTTCTGCATCGCAAACCGCCTACGAATCCTATAAGCGCATGCTTGAGGCTGGTGTGGCCCGTGAGGTTGCTCGAATCGTTTTGCCGTTGAACATTTACTCGAGCATGTACGTGACCATGAACTCTCGTGCGCTAATGAATTTCTTGAGTCTTCGCACTCAGCGTGAGGGAACTCACTTTCCTTCGTTCCCGCAGCGTGAAATTGAAATGTGTGCAGAAAAGATGGAAGATTTCTGGGCCCCGCTGATGCCTTATACCTATGAAGCCTTCAATAAGAATGGTCGCGTAGCGCCGTAGTTATTCGCACTGTGTTAATCACCCAGTGTTTCGTCTTCATCTACCGGAGGGTAGCGGCGATCAAGCGCAGCTAGCTTAGTTTTTCTTAGTGCCAACGAAATCGCCAGGCCAATAATGACGGCTGAAATCAAGTCAATAAAGACTGTCGCGATGAATGTGCAAATCAAAACCAGAGCATCTAATTTAGTTTCCTTGGCTAGTTCAATAAGTTCGCGCGGCTTAATCATTCTGGCTGTTGTGGCAAGAAGTACGCCCGCAAGCGCGGCTAGCGGAATTTGACTTACCAGTGGGGCAAATGCCAAAACCACTAAGGCAAGAATTACAGAGTGACTCAGGGCTGCCAGCTTAGATTGCGCATTAGAGCGAACGTTAACTGCAGTTCTTGCTAGAGCAGCCGTTGCTGGAACCCCGCCAAAAAATGGAACTGCAATATTTGCCAGACCTTGACCAAACAGTTCGCGGTTTGAATCATGTTTCTCACCGCCGCCGCGCATTTTGTCGGCCACTTTTGCAGACAGCAGGCTTTCTAGTGCAGCCAAAGCTGCCACAGCAATTGCTGAAGGGATCAAAGCAATGTAATTGTCTGAATTTAGAAAATTCAAATCCAGTTTTCCGATTCTTGCCGGAAGCTCACCGATTGTTTCGACGGTTAGTCCAAGCGTCGCGGTCATAATTGCCGAAATGATTACCGCAATTAATGAAAAGGGAATCTTTGGCCAACGATTTGAGAATCCTAATATCACGGCCATCACTAGCAAAGCCATCAAAATAGGCTGCGGTTGAATGCTGGATAGCCCCAGCACGGCTGTTTCGAATGCGCCAGCCCAGACCTTTTCGAAATCGCTGGCGGGAACTCCAAATATGAATGGAAATTGCTGGAGTGTTATGACTACGGCAATTCCGGCCGTAAATCCTTCAATCAGGGAAGTTGGCAATCGGTGCACATGCTCGCCAACTTTTGCGAAGGCAGCAACAACCAAAATTGCCCCAGCCATTAGGCCCACCAGTAGCACCCCGGTAATTCCAAATTGATGAACGATTGGTAGGAGCACTACTGTCATTGCGCCAGTGGGACCTGAAACTTGCAAACGGCTGCCACCAAAAATTGCAGCAAGCGCCCCGGCAATAATTGCAGTGGTAAGGCCAGCTTCAGCGCCTAGACCCGAGGCAATACCAAAGGCCAGGGCTAGCGGAAGGGCAACAATCGCAACTGTTATTCCTGCGATTAGGTCTCTAGAGGGTGAACGTAGCGCATCGGTTAGATCGGCCTTCGTTGGCAACATGTTCACAGCCCCAGCCTAGCGATAGGCTTGTACCCATGTCTCAGAAGAACATTTTTGGCCAGACCCTGGTTGCCTTGGTCACACCTATGACCGCCGACGGCGAAGTGCACTGGGCCGATACCGAAAAGCTGATTGACTACGTAATTTCCAATGGTGCCGACGGCGTTGTTGTGACTGGTACCACTGGTGAGACCAGCACCCTTACCGATGCTGAGAAGATCAAGCTGGTAGAAGTTGGCAAGTCTGTTTCTGGTGGCCGAGCAAAAATCATCACTGGCGGTGGTTCCAATGAGACAGCGCATGCGATGCAGTTGTACAAGGCTTCTGAAAAGGCTGGTGCCGATGGCATCATGATTGTCACCCCCTACTACAACAAGCCAACTCAGGCTGGCGTGCTTACTCACTTCCGCATGGTTGCCGATTCAACTGACCTTCCGGTAATTCTTTATGACATTCCTGGTCGCGCAGGAATTGCAATTTCATACGATACTTTCCACCGCGCCTCTAAGCACCCAAACATTGTGGCCGTAAAAGACGCTAAGGGTGATCCTGCTCAGGCAACTCGCATCATGAACGAAACCGGATTGTTTTACTTCTCTGGCGACGACTCAAACTTGCTGCCTGAATTGGCGATTGGCGCCGTTGGCTGTATTTCGGTAACCGCAAACATTGCGCCTGCCGCGTATCGTGAACTAATCGATGCAGCAAACCGAAACGATTTTCACAGTGCTCTAACTGTGCACAACAGTCTTGACCCACTTCAGCGCGCAACCATGTCACACGTTCCTGGAACAGTTGCTGCAAAGTACATCCTTAACGGACTTGGCGTTATTTCAAGCCCTCGTGTTCGACTTCCTTTGGTGGGACCAGAAGATGCAGAGGCTGCGCGAATTGAATCTGACATTGATCTAGTGGGAGCAGTGCCTGGAATCAGTTTCGATAACTTCCGTCCAGACAGAAACGCCGCCGCCGGAGGAGCGCTTCCAAAGATTGCCGGAACCACAAGGTAGTCAACCCGCGTTAGACGCAAAGAATTTATAAAGTGTGCAAGAGCACACAAACAATTAAATAGAAAAGAGAACCATTGGTTCAGACACTTCCCGCACCCGCGCCACTGCGCCCGGGTGTTATGCGCATCATTCCACTTGGTGGAATTGGTGAAATTGGTCGAAACATGACCGTCTTTGAAATTGACGGAAAGATTTTGATTGTTGATGTTGGTATTTTGTTCCCAGAAGAGCACCAGCCCGGCATTGATGTAATCCTGCCTGACTTTGGTTATCTCAAGGACAGACTCGAAGACGTAGTCGGAATTGTGCTAACCCACGGCCATGAGGATCACATTGGTGGTATTCCTTACCTACTGCGCCTCAAGCAAGACATTCCCATTCTTGGTTCTGCGTTGACCTTGGCTTTTGTTGAGGCCAAGCTCAAGGAACATAGAATTAACCCTTATTCAATGGTTGTAGCTGAGGGGCGCAAAGAAACCCTGGCCGGATTCAATCTTGAATTTATTGCTGTCAACCACTCAATTCCAGATGCGCTTGCCGTTGTCATAAAGAGCAAAGCGGGCACAATCCTGCACACTGGCGACTTCAAAATGGATCAGTTGCCACTGGATGGCAGACTCACTGACCTCAGGGCGTTTGCTCGAGTGGGCGAGGAGGGTCTTGATCTATTCATGAGCGACTCAACCAATGCGGACGTCCCTGGATTCACTCCATTGGAAAAAGAAATTGGCCC
>JBFYON010000053.1:0-2773 GCA_041303755.1 Micrococcales bacterium
CGTGCAATCGAGGATGGAATTCTAGAAGAGAGTTCCCTGTAGCAATGCAGTTCCGAAGAGTTGAAACAACAAAGTCTTTCGCTCTAACACGGGTAAACACTCTTTTGGGGCAGGTATTTTCGCTCGCCGCAACATTAGTTGGAATTCAGACCGCAACCAATGCTCTGACTCAAGTGACCAATGACGGGCTAGATCCTATTTGGTTTTGGATCTCATTTAGCTTGGTTGCAGCATCTCACCTGCTGATTATTTTCCTAGTCTGGTTCCGTGGCAACGGAAAAGTTGGATTTGCTGCCCTTAGTATTTCGACTCTTTTCGCTCTGGCCACTTGGCCGCTGCAACTTGATGGCGGCGCTTTGCAGGTAGCGGAAAACCCCTGGATGTGGTGGAGTTTGGGAATTGCCGGAATCAGCGCAGTAGGCGCTTTTGGTATTGCAATATCCTCTGTGATTGTGTTCCTGCTACCCACTGGCTGGTTTCTGCTTCAGATTTCAAATATCGGCGTACCGGTTGACCCTTGGGTTGCCTTTGAGCAGTCCGCGTTCTCATTTTTGATTAGTGTGGTTCTTTCCGTGCTGGTGGTTGTGCTGCGCTACGAGTCAGCCAAAGTAGATGAAGCCAACCAAAAATCCAATGAGGCGGCAATCGAGTTGGCTAAGAGTGACGCTATCCAGCGCGAGCGCGATCGGGTTGATGCGCTAGTGCACGACTCGGTGTTGACTACGCTGCTGGTTGCGGCCAACGCAAGAGATGATTCGGCAGAGAATGACGCACATGAATTGGCTAAAGTCGCGATGCAGAAACTTGACTCTGCACAAGAAACCATGAGCCAGAGCCAAACTATCTCTGTCAACAGTTTGTTCAGCGCGCTTTCGTTAGCCATTGAGCGGCAACACGAAAAGGTACTAGTCAATAGTGAGGGCGAAAGCGATTTTTGGGTTCCCTCACCGGTTGCCGAGGCGTTAACCGAATCCACCTTGCAGGCCGTGTCTAACGCAGTTCAGCACGCTGGAACGGATTCACAAATTGAGGTTTTACTGAGGGGAGCGGCCCGCGGCATCAAGATTGTGGTGAAAGACAACGGCAGGGGCTTTAGGGTATCGCGAGTGCCAAAGAACCGATTAGGGCTCAAGCTTTCAATCATTGGCAGACTGCAGTCAGTAGGTGGCCGAGCTTTTATTGATTCCAAACTTGGGGTAGGCACCAACATCATTCTTGAGTGGAGCCAAAAGTGATTCGCGTTCCACGCTGGTTGGTGTCAAGTTTGAGCGCCTTGTTCTCGATCTTTCACGCGGCGCTTGGCTATGCAGCGCTAAGCGAATATCAAGCTCCGATCCAGGGAGCAGTGGCGGTTACTCTTTATCTGCTCGCGGTCATTGCGACTGCGGTTTTTTATAGAGGCCTCAAATTACCTACTTCTCAAGCACTGATTAATCTTGCAGTTTCAATATTTGTGCCCTACCTAATCAATCTAAATCTGGACCCTACTGAGGCCTCGGGCCATGCCACTTGGTATGTAATCGGCGTCGCCACGCTCTTGGCTGGAACTGCTGTTCGTCAGCAAGTTGTGATTGCTTGGATCGGCACGGCTATCTTGGTGTTTCAGGAAATAATTTGGGCGGGGTTCCTGGTTGGGTGGCAAACCGGCCTTGCTGGAGCGCTGATGTTGGTTTTTGCAGGGCACGCTATTTCTAAAGGTATTGAAAGGGCGGCCAAGTCCGCTCAAAAATATACTCAACAGGCTCTTGAAGATGAAACCCAAATTGTGGTCTCTAAATCTGCAGCCCTAGAGCGAAGGAACCGTTTGGAACTCGCGCTTGCAGGTGCGCTACCCATGCTAAAGATTATTGAGTCTCAAAATGGCAAATTGACCGACTCTCAAAAAATTGAAGCGCGATTGCTTGAAGCTTCATTGCGAGATGAAATACGTGGCCGAGAGCTTCTCAATGACGAAGTAAGAAGTGCTGTGCGTGCCGCGCGTAATCGTGGAGTTGAAGTTGTGATTCTTGATGAGGGCGGAGTGGATCAACTTTCTCCCGATGAAAAAAAAGAAATCTTAACCAAGGTGTGTGCAGCTATAAATGATGTCGAGCAGGGTCGAGTAACTTTAAGAGCACCCTTAGGTGTGTCTTGGAATGTAACACTTGTTGCCACCAGGCCGGGAGTTGCTAAGCCGGACATCTGGTTAAAGTTCTGAGGTTTAAGCAATCTTCAGAAATAAGAAAAGGCGACTCTTTCGAGTCGCCATTTTCTGTCCCCAATCAGGATTTCGCCTGACCCCAAAGTTCTATTGCTATTCCCCTTTTCAGCAATACAACCTTTGGTCTCCAGTATGTCTGGGTGGGAATCAAGAGGAGTACAAAATTCAGTCCCCTCTTAGGGGGACATTTGATAACTATTTAGTTCAGGCCTTGGCGGTAGGCGCCTCGCCATTGACCAGGGCCCGGGGTTATTGGGTGCCGAAGCTGGGCAACATTTCTAGACCAGGTTGATTTGAGTGGTCGCTCATATCCTGTGGCCGTAGCTTCTTCTTCGGCGTGAGCGGCTTCGAGCATTGCAATGACCGTGGCAAGTTCCTCTGCCGTCGGCGAGCCGGAGACGACTCTTATCTCTTCGCTGAATTCACTCATCAATTTTTCCTAAAACGGATTGCTTCCTAAAGTGGAATGTTTCCGTGCTTCTTTGGTGGCAAGTTTGAACGCTTAGTTCTAAGCGCACGCATTGCCTTGATCACTGAAATTCGAGTCGCACTCGGCTCAATAATTCCATCTAG
>JBFYON010000054.1:0-4865 GCA_041303755.1 Micrococcales bacterium
CTTGGTGGACTGCTAGAGATGCCAGAAATTGTTGACCTGGTCTGCGCACTAAAGGTGCTGCACAATCCAGGCTCGGGCTCTGAATTAATCCGCTTGCTCGCCGGACCTCGCTGGCGAATCGGAGCAAAGGACCTCGAAAGACTGCACCGATACGCAGGCCGAAAGGCACGAGTGGAAGAGGAACTGCGAGAAAGAATTCATGAGGGGTTGGCCCCCGAGGATTCGCTATCTATAGTGGACGCTCTTGATTTGATTCTTGAAGAACGTGATGCCGAAAAGATTGGCTTCAGTGAAGCGGGGCTATCGAGACTGAAGGATGCGGCCGCGCTGTTCAGGAACATGCGACAGCAAACCGGAATGGGTTTGGTGGAATTCATTAGATCTGTAGAACAAGAGCTTTGGTTGGATGTTGAAGTTCGGGCCAATCCAAGACGCAAGAATCCTATGGCGCACCTAAACGGCTTTGCTGCGATTGTTGCCGGGTACGCGAGCAACAGCAGTCAGCCTTACCTCGGTGGATTCCTTAACTGGCTAGATTTTGCCGATGAGCGCGAAAGATTTGAAGTGCCAACTACAAATCCAGAACGTGGTGTTGTTCAAGTATTGACTGTGCACGCAGCCAAGGGTTTGGAGTGGGATCAAGTTGCGGTTTCAAACCTGGTGGACGGTGATTTCCCAAGTACGGGCCGAGGTTCATCGGGTTGGCTTTCTGTGGGTCAGTTGCCATTTCCACTCAGGGGAGATTCGAGTTCCCTGCCAGTTTGGAATTTTAATGGCCACAAGTCGCAGCCTGAAGTAAAAAAGAGCGTTGACGATTTCAAAGAAGCTATGCGAGCTCATCTGCTAAATGAAGAACTTAGGCTGATGTATGTTGCGGTTACTCGTCCAAAAAAGAGTTTGCTGTTGACCGGCTCATACTGGAAGCCAGGAAATAAGAATCCAAGGAAACCGTCCGGCTTCTTAGCCTCAGCTGCAGAATTTTTTGAATTTGAGATACCGGCTCAGTCTTCAGAGACAAACCCGATTGAAGAAATTGCCTCGGTAGAAGTCTGGCCACTAGACCCAGTAGGGGAACGGCAACGAACCCAATTAGAGGCTGCAGCGACAAAAACTATTCACGCACAGCAAAACCTTAGTGAGCAGATACTTGGAATTCTAGAAACCGATCAAATCCACAGTGATCTTGACCTTCTTTTGGCAGAGAAGGAGCAGGCCCTGCTTCGACTGGACGAAGCAGTGTTGCCGGTTCGCATCCCGGCTTCAAGTTTCAAGGAGTACGTTTCAGATTTTGCCTCGGCGACAGCTAGGTTGAAGCGTCCAATGCCTCAGCCGCCCTATAAACAAACAAGGACTGGAACGCTTTTTCACTCCTGGGTAGAGAGCCAGTTTGGTGCCGGTTCACATGCTGGTCAGCTGCTCGAAAATAAAGGGTCCGCAGACAGCGGCATTTTTGAAGATCAAGAGGCAAGTAAAGAAGCGGATGCCTCTGGGACTGGAATTGAAGCTCTCAAGCAAAATTTTGAAGCCTCTAGATTTGCAAGTCTCACTCCCATTGATGTGGAACGTGAAATTCAGCTAACGATTTCCGGCAACACATTTATCTGCAAGCTGGATGCCGTTTTTGAAACTGAAACTGGCGTAGAAATAGTTGACTGGAAAACTGGCAAGGCGCCAAAAAACAAAGCGGATCAGGATCTCAAGACGCTTCAGCTTGCCCTATACCGAATGGCGTACTCAAGGTTTACTGGAATCCCAGAAGAAAAAATTGATGTGTGCTTCTATTTTGTTTCTGAAAATAAAGAGCTTCGACCTACACAAGTTCCGAACGAGCATGAACTCATGGAACTGTGGCTCAAGACGATAGAGCGTTAGAACAATTCGTTGTCAGCTTCGCGCGGTAACTCAATTGGGCGAGTTGCTGTGTCGACTGGTGCGGGTTGTTCATAACGTGGTTTGGCAACGAGTCTGCCGATAGCCCCAGAATTCACATCCTCAGCAAGACCCTCCAGCATCAATGCAGCCTCATCGATTATTGAAGCGTCATTCTTTCCGATGCCAAACATTAGCCACCTGGCAAATTCAAATTCGCTGTAGAGCGTTGCTCTAAGTCTCAGGGAGTCATCGGTGTTGAAGTGAGACTGGCGATAAACATCAATAATGCTTTCTGACAGTTCGTGTATTCCTGCTCCAAGAATCCAAGCAAAATCTTCTGCCGGATCAGAAACTCGCAGAGTGCTCCAACTTAGAATTCCAGTTACTTCGTCATCAAGACTTAACATGGTCTCGCTGTTCAGTCCACCATGAACAACTGTTGGCTTAAACCTAAACAGGCCGGTGTCTTCTAGAGCCTGCTCCCAGCGGGATAGCAAAACGGCGGGAACTTTTCCAGTGGTTGCAAAACGATCCAGTTCGGCAACTCTGGATTTCATGATCTCGGCCGAATCAAACGAGGCTAGATGTTCGTTCTCAACTAAAGATGAATCAAGACTGTGAATGGCAGAAATCGCTTTGGCGATGCTGTTGGAAAGTGCAGAGTCAGCTGGCACATTAGAAATATCGGTTGGGTTTCCGTAAAGAAATTCAAAGACCATTGCCCTTGAACCCTTTTCATCTTTAGTTTCGCCAACCAAATTCGTGATTTTGAAAGGCAGTCTTAGCCGATCAACTTTGCCCAAAACCTTTAGTGCCCTAAGTTCAACCTCTTGTTCTGCCCCTGCAGTTTGGTTGTTGGCTACCCGAATGATGTAGTGCTCTCCGGAAGTGGCAGTTAGTAGGCCTGTGTCAAAAGCCCCGTTTGAATTGGTAGTTAGGGCCTTTACCTCGTGGAAGTTAAGGTGGGGGACTGCAGCTTTAGCTAACGCAGCTAAAATCAAGGGAGATCTGGCCATGAAAATTAGGTTAGACAAGAACTTGGGAATCCCCATGTACCGCCACGCGAATAGGGAGCATCATGACAGAAGCGTTAGATCTGCCGCTGGCTCGCTCGGCGGTGAATCGTGACTACTTATCTAGGTCAAAAGCTGATCTATTTGAAGAGTTGATTAAGAACCCTAAGACTAAATATTTGCCACTTTTTGATGGCAAGGTTTTGCTGAACGGTCCAGAAGATCATCCAAGTCCTGAGTTGAGGCTCTTTGCTGCTGCTGAGTTACCCACTGCGCTATACAGCGTTTATTTAGGTGCCGCTGAGGGCGCACGTCACCTCGAAAATGGCACCCCAATTGTTTTGAATGTTTATGAAGCTGCTCAAGCCGAAGCGATACAGCAGAACCCAGAAGCTTGGGTGGTGCTTCGCAAGACCGGCGCTGGACTTTCTGCTTTTGATGCAGGTATCTATGCACAAGCGTTGGCACTTTTTAATTGGCACAAATCTCACGGATTTTGCCCAAAGTGCGGTGTAGCAACAGAGATAACAGAGGCGGGCTGGGTTCGAAAATGCCTTGTGGATGCGCATGAGGTTTATCCGCGAACTGACCCTGCAATTATTGTCAGCGTCATCGATGATCAGGATCGAATTCTGCTTGGATCTCAAGGAGTCTGGGAAGAGAATCGCTGGTCAGTTTTGGCCGGTTTCGTTGAACCAGGTGAATCGCTTAATGCTGCCGTGGTTCGAGAAATTTATGAAGAGGCCGGGGTAAAGGTTGTTGAACCGGTTTACCTTGCAAGTCAGTCATGGCCGTTCCCTTATTCATTGATGCTTGGTTTCACCGCCAAGGTGGACCCAGATCATTCAGCGAACGAGTTAGTTCCCGATGGTGCTGAAATTGAAAAACTCAAGTGGTTCAGCCGCGAAGAGATTTTGGCCGAGGCAGAAAATATTCTGCTTCCGGGGCGCCTAACAATTTCGCGTGCGCTAATTGAAAATTGGCTAGGTCAGAAAATTATTTCTGCCACTGAATTGAATACGAAGTAGTTTTGCAAGCCGAAGTCCTTCTTGAAAATCTAGACCCGGAACAGCGACTAGCTGCAGAGTCTTTGGTTGGGCCTACCTGCATTCTTGCTGGTGCTGGAACTGGAAAAACCAGGACCGTCACACATCGGATTGCCTACGGCATTTCAAAAGGCTATTACTCAGCAAATCGAGTTCTAGCGCTCACATATACCAATCGAGCAGCCGGAGAACTGCGAGCTCGCTTAAGGCAACTTGGAGTGGGTGCAGTTTCGGTTAAGACTTTTCACGCCGCTGCGCTAGCGCAGTTGGAATTTTTCTGGCCACAGTTTTCTGGAGTACCTGCGCCCTCAGTTTTGCAATCCAAAGCTAGGTTAATCTCCGAGGTTGCCGATTCAGCCAAGATTCGTCTGGATGCCGGAGCCCTGAGAGATTTTGCAGCGGAAATTGAGTGGCGCAAATACTCCATGCTCAGCATGAGCGAATATGCCCAACTGGTTAAGAATCGACCAAAGGTTGCCGGATTAAGCCCAGCAAAGAATCTTGAACTTCAGCAGGCTTATGAAGACGCAAAAATCAAAGCACAAAAAGTTGACTGGGAAGACGTTCTGGTACTTACTCTCGGCATGCTGAGGGCAGAACCTCGAGCGCTTGCGCACGTGCAACAGCAGTACCGATTTTTTACGGTTGATGAATACCAAGACATCTCGCCGCTGCAGCACGCCCTATTGGATGTTTGGTTGGGTAATCATTCGGATCTTTGCGTTGTGGGAGATCCCAACCAAACCATCTACTCATTTACCGGAGCTACCAGCGAGTACCTACAGAACTTTGGATCAAGGTATCAAGACGCCAACATTATTCAATTAACCAGAAACTATCGCTCCACTCAGCAGATAGTTTCATTTGCAAATAGATTGACAATTGATTCGTCTACCGTTGAGCCACTCAGATCAGAAGGTGAAATTGGTCTTGC
>JBFYON010000055.1:0-16863 GCA_041303755.1 Micrococcales bacterium
TTAAGCCAGGTGCTCAAAAAATAGTCATTCGCTAAGATTGGCTATACATCCATCGCATTCGCGAAAGGCAACTTCATGAGCCGTACTGCAACCCTGCAGCGCAAAACCTCTGAGTCATCGATTGAGTTAACTCTCAACCTTGACGGCACTGGTCGCGCCGATATCTCAACATCGGTGCCGTTTTTTGACCACATGCTCACCGCCTTCGCAAAGCACTCATTGGTTGACCTAACCGTCAAGGCAACGGGTGATACAGAAATTGATATTCACCACACAGTGGAAGACACAGCAATTGTTCTTGGTCAGGCAATCAAGCAGGCTCTTGGAGACAAGGCCAAAATTGGGCGCTACGGCGATGCAACCGTTCCGCTGGATGACGCTTTGGCACGTGCGGTAGTTGATGTTTCTGGTCGCCCTTATCTTGTTCACACTGGGGAGCCTGAGGGGTTTGAGTTTCACCTAATCGGCGGACACTTCACCGGTTCTATGGTGCGTCACGTTTTTGAAGCCATCACATTGAACGCTGGAATTACCGTGCACCTCACAGTGCTAGACGGTCGTGACGCTCACCACATTGCAGAAGCAGAATTCAAAGCGTTCGCGCGAGCATTCCGAAAAGCAGTTGAATTTGATGCACGCGTCGAGGGAATCCCTTCAACTAAGGGCGCACTTTAATGAAAGATCAGCGGTGAGTTCACCGCACGTAGTCGTTCTTGATTATGGAAGCGGCAATGTTCACTCTGCAGTAAAAGCGCTCGCCGAAGCCGGAGCCACCGTTGAACTCACTCGCGACCGCAATGCAGTTCTTAAAGCCGATGGTTTATTAGTTCCAGGCGTGGGGGCTTTCGCTGCCGTGATGGATCAATTGAATTCAATTAACGCAGGCGAATTGATTGACAAGCGTTTAGTAGCAGGTAAACCGGTGCTAGGAATTTGCGTTGGATTACAAGTGATGTTTGAACTGGGTGTGGAGCACGGTCTAGAAACCGTTGGGCTGGGCCAGTGGCCTGGAAGAGTTGACAAGCTAGACGCTGAAATTTTGCCGCACATGGGATGGAATACCGTTGCGGCCGCCAAGAATTCAAAACTCTTTAGCGGAGTCGAGCATGAGCGTTTTTATTTCGTGCACTCCTATGGAGTTAAGCGTTGGGAGTTGGTTGCCGATGGCCCACTCGCGGCGCCAAAAGTTACCTGGGCAGATTATGGTGGAAAATTTATCGCAGCTGTAGAAAACGGTCCTCTTACTGCCACACAGTTTCACCCAGAGAAATCGGGGCAGGCTGGAATTCAATTGCTTCGCAATTGGCTAGGAACTTTTTAGTTAGGAATGAAAATGTCAAAGTATCTTGAGCTTCTCCCAGCTGTAGATGTAGCCGATGGCAAAGCGGTGCGTCTCACCCAAGGCGAAGCAGGTTCTGAAACGGATTACGGCAGCCCACTTGAAGCGGCACAGACTTGGATCAACGCTGGCGCAGAGTGGATCCACCTGGTTGACCTTGATGCCGCATTCGGGCGCGGAGACAATCGCGCTGTCATTCGTGAAGTGGTTGACTCCGCAAAAACTGAACTTGGCCGCGGCGTAAAGATTGAGCTCTCTGGCGGCATTCGCGATGATGCCTCTCTAGAGGCTGCACTCGAAGCCGGTGCCACGCGAGTAAACCTTGGAACCGCAGCGCTAGAAAATCCGGAATGGACAGAAAAAGTAATTGCCAAATTTGGTGACGCAATTGCCGTGGGTCTAGACGTGCGGGGTACAACCCTTGCTGCCCGCGGTTGGACCCGCGAGGGCGGCGATCTTTGGGAAGTGCTGGCGAGATTAGAAGATGCTGGTTGCCCAAGGTATGTGGTAACCGATGTTACAAAGGATGGAACCCTAAAGGGTCCGAATATTGAATTGCTTCGCGAGGTCATGCAACGCACCAGTAAACCTGTGGTTGCCTCAGGTGGAATTTCTTCGCTCCAAGATATTCGTGATTTGCGAGCACTAGTAGTTGATGGCCTAGAGGGAGCGATCTTGGGAAAGTCTTTGTACGCTGGAAAGTTTTCTTTAGAAGAAGCTCTGGAAATCGCAAACGCCTAAATAATGAAAAGTCACGAACATCAGCACATTAATCAGAATCCGCTAGCGGATTCTGCAGGCGTCCCTTGGCAAGGTCGTGCATTCAACGAAAATCCATTTGCTGATGACGATGGCAGTGCTAGAGCAGAATTAATTTCCGCAATTCAAGAGTTTCATATCAGCGGTGATGCCACGAACGTGTTTATTGAATTTTCAAAATCAAGGTTGCTAATTCCGCTAATTGCCGAGCTTGGTGAATCTGGTGTTGGTCCACACGGAGAAACTGTAGACAAGAGCGCGGATCTTTCGATTGTCACGGTGCAAACTCCTGACTTGCAGACTGGCCTGCCAGTGTTTAGCTCTGTAGAAACAATGAAAGCTTGGAATGAGTTAGCCAGGCCAGTTCCAAGCGATGCGGTTAGGGCTGCTTTATCTGCGGCCACCGACGGGACTACAAGAATTATTTTGGATCCGGGTTCGGCAACTGAATTTGCGTTTAGAAGATCTGCGATTGCAGCTTTGGCTCAGCAAAAATCTTGGCGACCACCTCAACTGGATCAGCATGTGATTGCAGCATTCGAAGCGGGAATTGCAGACGAAGAAAATGTTCAAAGCGTCGCGGTGTCTTCACTGGACCCAATGTCTAGATTGGCTGGACCAGAAATCAAGATTGAATTGAAAGTTAAAGTTGGTCTGGATAAATATCAACTAGAGCAAGTTTTGCATCGAGTTACACAAGCTTGGGCCGCCAGTGAAGCAATTGCCTCGTCTGTAGATTCAATGGCGCTGGTAGTTCAACCTGCTAAGTAGTTTTTAGTTAACCGGTCCGGTGAACTTTTCACCCGGCCCAGCGCCCGGAGCATCTTTGATAACGGAAGCTTCGCGGAAAGCCAACTGTAGTGAGCGCAGCCCATCTCGCAGTGGGCGAGCGTGATGATCGCCAATTTCGGCAGCTGAGGCAGTGATCAGTCCAGCCAATGCAGTGATTAGCTTCCGAGCCTCATCCAGGTCACCTTTAGCTCCATCTTCACCAAGTCCGCATTGGACTGCGGCGGCACTCATTAGGTGCACGGCGGTTGTTGTAATTACCTCAACTGCCGGCACTTCCGCGATATCGCGAAGCTGGTCGGCTACGTCCTTGAATTCGGCCAATGGGGGCTTCTCCTTTTGAATGGTTTCTGCTAGGCTAACCCATGGCTCCAAGGTTCGTCCTTGGTCAGAAGTGGATTCAATTCCCACCCGCGTCTACCGATTTCTTATAGGTTGCCGGGTAAAGCTTTGAAACTTATGTTTCTGCACTTGGCAGGCTCCCGCCTGTGATGTGGCCATTTATGTCATGTCCTAGAGGAGTTAAGTATCAGCGATCCCCGTATCAATGAGCGCATCCGCGTTCCAGAGGTCCGCCTCGTTGGAGCCCAAGGTGAGCAAATTGGCGTTGTAAAAATTGAAGATGCCCTTCGCATGGCGCAAGAGCAAGACCTAGACCTAGTCGAGGTTGCCCCAACTTCAAAGCCACCGGTTGCAAAGCTGATGGACTTCGGCAAGTTCAAGTATGAAGCTGCCCAGAAAGTCCGTGAAGCCCGCAAAAACCAGGTCAACACCATTCTTAAGACCGTTCGATTCGGCCTGAAGATTGATGATCACGACTACGGCACAAAGCGCGCACAGATCGTCAAATTCCTCAAGGCTGGTGACAAGGTCAAGGTGATCGTGGTTTTCCGCGGTCGCGAGCAGTCCCGCCCAGAAATGGGCATCAAATTGCTTCAGAAGCTTGCTGAAGAAGTCGCTGAGTTGGGTGTAGTCGAATCGAATCCTTCGATTGACGGCCGCAACATGGTGATGGTTATCGGTCCGCTGAAGAACAAGGCAGACGCGAAGGCAGAAGCCAAGAAAGCAGCAGACAAGGCTAAACAGGCTGCGTCTGTAGAACAGCCAAAAGAATCGGCAGTTTCAGAGACAGCCGAAATCAAGAAGTCGGCAGCAGTAGAAGCTGCCGAGTAGAAAAACAGGAGATAGCAATGCCAAAGCAGAAGACCCACTCGGGCGCCAAGAAGCGTTTCCGCTTCACCGGTAGCGGCAAGATCATGAAGCAGCAGATCAACATGCGCCACAACCAGGAGCACATGTCAAACCGTCGCAAGCGTCGCCTAAACGTCGACCAGGTTGTTTCACCGGCCGACTACAAGACCCTCAAGACCCTACTCGGCAAGTAAACCGACCAATTTTTTAGGAGCAACAAATGGCAAGAGTAAAAAACGCGGTTAATGGTGCCAAGAAGCGTCGTACCGCACTAGAGCGCGCCAAGGGTTACCGCGGCCAGCGTTCACGTCTATACCGCATGGCAAAGCAGCAGATGCTGCACTCGTTGGTTTACGCATACAACGACCGCCGCGCTCGCAAGGGTGACTTCCGTCGTCTGTGGATTCAGCGCATCAACGCTGCTTCACGTGCAAACGGTATGACTTACAACCGTTTCATCCAGGGCCTAGGCCTTGCTGGTATTGAGGTTGACCGTCGTATCCTTGCTGACCTAGCGGTAAACGACCCAAAGACCTTCACTAGCTTGGTTGCTTCTGCTAAGGCAGCACTGCCGGCAGACACCTCAGCTCCAAAGGCTAAGTAGTTTCAAATGCTCATCGATCCCAAGGCCGCAAAGGTCCGTGGGGTTGCCAAGCTAACTAAGAAAGACGCCCGGTCATCGACCGGGCTCTTTCTGCTTGAGGGACCTCAGGGGCTTAAAGAAGCGTTAGACCGCCCAAAGTTAATCATCGAGTTGTATGCCACCGATGATGCCGTCGAGCGCTACCCGGACCTTTTTGAGCGAGCCGAAAACTCAAGAATTGAAGTTCAGTTGGTGAGTGAGCAGGTCTTGAAGGCCCTCACTGACACCACCACCCCACAGGGAGTGGTTGCAGTTTGCCAGCAAATAGACGTTTCACTTCAAGACATCATTGCGGCCAAACCTAAGTTGGTTGCACTGTTGGCAAATATTCGCGACCCTGGCAACGCAGGCACAGTTTTGCGAGCGGCAGACGCGGCTGGAGCCGATGCGGTAATTTTTAGCGCAAACAGCGTTGATGTTTATAACCCCAAAGTTGTTCGCTCAACCACCGGCTCACTTTTTCACCTACCTTTTGCCGTGGATATTGAAATCGAAGAAGCCATCGCTGCCCTAAAAGCAGCGGGGTTGCAAATTTTCGCCGCCAATGGTGGTGCAGACGAGATTCCAAGCATTGCGTCTGAGACCTTGGCCGAACCAACCTGTTGGGTTTTTGGCAATGAGGCCTGGGGTTTTGAACAGGAAACACTCAATCTCGTGGATCGTCAAGTATCGGTTCCTATTTATGGTGCGGCGGAATCACTCAATCTAGCTACCGCGGCGAGCATCTGTCTCTACGCCTCAGCCTTTGCCCAGAACGGCTAATCACCGCTATCTAGATAGACTTGAGCCCTATGTCTGCCGAAAATCCGATTTCTCAGTCAGCCGTTGACGAAGCCTTAAAAGAGGCGTTGGCGGCTATTTCTGCTGCCCAAGACCTTGCAGAGCTAAAAACAGCTCGGCAGACCACAATTGGCGATCAATCGGCTATAGCTAAATTGAACTCTCAAATGAAGAGCGTTCCAAACGAGTACAAAGCTGAGGCGGGAGCCCTTATTGGCAAAGCTCGCGCCCAGCTAAATGAAGCATTTGCAGCCAAAGAGGCAGAATTCTTTGCCGTTGAGCAGGCGGCGAAACTCGCTGCCGAGGCTGTGGATGTAACCGCAGCCGCTCAACCCGGGCGCATTGGTGCACGCCACCCACTTTCACTTTTGCAGGACTCAATTGCTGATGTCTTTGTTGGTATGGGTTGGGAAATTGAAGAGGGGCCAGAGCTGGAAAGCGAGTGGTTCAACTTTGATGCCCTTAACTTTGATGCCGACCACCCAGCACGAGCGATGCAAGATACGTTCTTTGTCGATCCTGTGGAATCACATTTAGTTCTGCGCACTCACACCTCACCTGTTCAGGTGCGTTCAATGCTTTCTCGCGAAGTTCCTATCTACGTATTGTGCCCAGGTCGCGTTTTTCGCACCGATGAACTAGATGCAACACACACACCGGTATTCCACCAGGTCGAAGGTTTAGCTGTCGACAAGGGTTTGACCATGGCTGATCTTCGTGGAACCTTGGAACATTTCGCACGAATCATGTTTGGCCCAGATGCAAAAATTCGCTTGCGCCCATCATTTTTTCCATTCACCGAACCGTCAGCAGAGTTGGATGTCTGGCACCCGGGTGCCAAGGGCGGCGCTCGCTGGGTTGAGTGGGGCGGTTGCGGAATGGTGAATCCAAATGTTTTGAAGGCCGCTGGAATTGACCCTGAGGTTTATTCAGGCTTCGCATTCGGTATGGGCATCGAACGAACACTTATGTTCCGAAACGATGTTCGCGATATGCACGACATGGTTGAGTCTGACGTGCGCTTCAGCGAGCAGTTTGGAGTGTCTATCTAATGCGCGTTCCATTATCTTGGCTTGGTGAATTTGTAGATCTTCCTAGGGGAGCAACACCCGAAACAGTTATGGCCGAGCTCGTAAAAGTTGGACTTGAAGAAGAAGGCTCACACGGTTTTGGAGTTAGCGGACCTTTAGTAGTTGGTGAAGTTCTTGAGTTCGTTGCCGAGCCACAGTCCAACGGAAAAACTATTCGCTGGTGCCAGGTAAGAGTTGCCGCTCCCGGTCAAAAAGCCGCAGATGGTGGCGAGGATGTTCGCGGGATTGTTTGCGGCGCTAGCAATTTTGAAGTTGGCGACAAAGTAGTTGTTTGCCTTCCGGGCGCAGAGCTCCCAGGTGACTTTAAGATTGCCGCACGCAGCACATACGGTCACGTGAGCGATGGCATGATGGCATCCGCGCGCGAATTGAACTTGAGCGATGATCACGCCGGCATTATTCGCCTGCAAGAAATGGGCTTAAACCCAGCCGTAGGCACTGATGCCCTGGAGCTTCTTCAGTTGTCTGAACAGGCCGCAGAGGTAAATGTCACACCGGACCGCGGATACTGTTTCTCAATTCGTGGAATTGCTCGCGAACTCTCACACGCAACCGGCGCCGAATTTAGAGACCCAATCGCCAAGGTTCAACCTGAATCAACCAGTGGTTTCAGTCTAGAAATCCAAGATAAGTCGCCGATTCGTGGTCGCCAGGGTTGCCACCGATTCGTACTGCGTTCAGTAAAGGGCGTTGATACCAGCCGCCCAACCCCACCTTGGATGGTTGCACGCCTAAAGCTCGCCGGCATGCGATCAATTTCACTAATTGTCGATATCACAAACTACGTGATGCTCGAAATGGGTCAACCGCTACATGCTTATGATGCCGATAAATTGCAGGGCGGCATTACCGTGCGTCGCGCCAACGCTGGCGAGACAATCAAGACATTAGATGGCCAAGAGCGAAAATTACATCAAGAAGATTTGGTTATTGCCGACGAAGCTGGCGCTATCGGTATTGCCGGTGTCATGGGTGGTGAACGCACTGAGGTTTCTGACTCAACTGTGAACGTAATTATTGAGGCTGCAAACTTTGACCCAATTTCCATCGCACGATCAGCTCGTCGACACAAATTACCTTCCGAAGCGTCCAAGCGTTACGAACGTGGCGTCGACAACAACGTTTCGGAGTTCGCTGCCGCACGAGTTGTGCAGCTGCTTGAAGAAGAGGCCACCGGAGTCAAGGATTCCATCGGGGCGGATTTCCGTGAGCATCACGAAGCCACTCCAATTTGGCTGCCAAAAGATTTTGCAACCCAACTCGTTGGTGTTGAGTACAGCGCGGAAGAAACTGTTTCGATTTTGAATCAGATTGGCTGCCTCGTTGCAACGGTTGATGGTGGATACGAAGTCATCGCCCCTAGTTGGCGACCAGATCTCACTCACAAAACAGATTTAGTTGAAGAGATTGCTCGAATTGGCGGTTACGAAAGAATCCCTGCCAGATTGCCAGTTGCTCCACCGGGGCGAGGACTTACAGCCAAGCAAAAAAATCGTCGCTCAGTCGTGAATTCACTAGCCGGGTCCGGCCATGTTGAGGTTCTGACTTATCCATTTGTTTCCGCTGCACAAAACCAGATGTTTGCCGACAAAAAGAAGGCAACCGTAAAGTTGGCCAACCCGCTGCAGGGAGACGCCAATGAAATGCGCACATCGCTACTCCCTGGCTTGCTAGATGCAGCCAAGCGCAACTTGTCACGCGGATTAACTGATCTGGCAATTTTCGAAGAAGGCTCCGTTTTTCTACCGGCTACCAATGTTCAAGCTAACGCTGAGCTCCCGGTTGGAAACGAGCGCCCAACCGCAGACCAGCTTGAAGAGTTGAATCACACAATTCCTTCGCAGCCACACTTTGTTGCCGGTATCTTCGCCGGTAATCGAATTTCACAGCAGGTAGGCGTTCGTTCAGTTGAAGCTGGCTACACCGATGCAATTCACGCTGTTCGAATCCTTGCAAAAAGCATTGGCGTTGAAATTTCATTCCGCCAAGCTTCGCCGTTCGGATTCCATCCAGGGCGTACTGCCGAAATCGCAGTCTCTATCGCAGGCAAAGAACACTCGGTTGGATTCGCGGGAGAACTTGATCCTTCAGTCACCAGTGCAAATGATCTGCCTCGCAGAGTCGGCGCCTTTGAAATCAATCTCGATGAACTATTTGCCGCAGCACCTGCAGTTATTCAAGCCGGAGTTCTGTTGACTATGCCTGCGGCTACCCAGGACCTTTCACTTGTAGTGAAGTCTGACGTGCCTGCCGGTGATTTGCTTGAGACCATTCGAGTCGCAGCAGGAGAGTTGCTTGAAAAAGTTTCACTTGTTGACGACTACAGAGGGTCAAATGTTGCCGAAGGGCACAAATCTCTAACCTTTGCACTCCGATTCCGCGCAGCAGATCGCACGCTTACTCAGGTTGAAGCATCTGAAGCACGAGATAAAGCAGTTGAAGTGGCCAACAAAAAATTCGGAGCAACACTCAGGACCTAATCAGGTCAAGTCAGAAGATAGGAACGCAATGACATTTTCAGTTGCCGTAGCCGGCGCAAGCGGCAACGTCGGCGGAGAACTCCTGCGGCTTATCGCCGAGCATCCAGAGCTTGAACTAAAGACAGTCACCGCCAGCAGTATGGTTGGCCAAAAAGTCTCTGCATTACACCCGCACGTGCCAAAGTTCGCAGACGTAATCTTTCAAGAAAACACCGCCAAAGTGTTAGCCGGGCACGACATTGTCTTTCTTGCTTTGCCTCACTCAAAATCTGCAGAGGTCGCGGCATGGCTTGATGACAGCTCACTAGTGCTGGATTGTGGTGCAGACTTTAGGCTCGAATCAGCCGCCGATTGGAAAAAGTTTTATGGTGGCGAGCACGCTGGCACCTGGACCTACGGAATGCCCGAGTTGCCTATCGGTAAAAATAAGAAACAACGCGAACTTTTGGTTGGCACAAGGCGCATAGCTGTTCCCGGCTGCAATGTGACCGCAATCACAATTGGCTTGGCGCCCGCGCTGTCTGCTGGATTGGTAGAAAACACCGATATTGTTAGCGTGCTTACAGTCGGTACATCGGGTGCAGGTAGGGGTGCAACCGAGCAGCTTTTTGAAATTGAACCAACCGGATCTGCTGATGCCTATCAAGTGGGCGGTATTCACCGTCACACTCCAGAGGTGGAACAAAATCTTTCCAAGTCTGCTGGCGCACGCGTCCAGATTAACTTCACACCGGTGCTGGCTTCGATTGAGCGAGGAATTCTTGCAGTGAACACTGCCATTCTCAAGCCAGGGGTCACGCTGCAAAAAGTTCGGGAAGCATACGAGCAGGTTTACGCAGGCGAGCAGTTTGTCAAAATTTCAAGCGATGGTGAATTCCCGAGCACTGCTGAGACTATAGGTGAAAATTTTGCCCTGATTGGTCTAGCGGTTGATGCCCACGCAAATCGCCTGGTCACCGTTTGCTCAATCGATAACTTGGTGAAGGGTACCGGCGGTGCCGCAATTCAATCCATGAACATCGCGTTAGGCCTGCCAGAGAATACCGGATTGCAAAACATCAGCCTCGCCAAGAAGGGTCACTCAGAATGACAGTCACACTTGCTAAAGGCTTCGTTGCCAGCGCGGTTCACGCTGGGCTCAAAAAATCCGGGAACCTTGATCTAGCTCTGGTTCTAAACCAGGGTCCGCTGAATTCGGCAGCAGTTGTATTCACAACTAACCGATGCCAGGCCAATCCAATCATCTGGAGCAAAGAAGTAATCAAAGACGGCCAGGTGTCTGCAATCATTCTCAACTCAGGTGGTGCAAACTGCTACACCGGGGCACAGGGTTTCCAAACCACGCACGCAACAGCAGAAAAAGTTGCCTCTGAACTTTCAATAAGTGCCGGTGACGTTTTAGTCTGCTCCACCGGGCTTATCGGTGATCAGCTTGATCGCGAAAAGCTTCTAGCGGGAACCGCAGCGGCAGCTTCAACCTTGAGCGTAAACAGCGGTGCTCAAGCGGCTGAGGCAATCATGACTACAGATTCAAAGCCCAAGACAACAGAATTCACTCACCCCGATGGTTGGTCGATCGGCGGCATGGCCAAAGGCGCGGGCATGTTGGCCCCAGGGCTGGCAACGATGCTTGTGGTTATCACGACAGATGCCGTCCTCGACAGCAAATCTTTAGACGCAGCACTTCGTGGGGCCACCAGGGTGACTTTTGATCGACTTGATTCAGATGGTTGCATGTCAACCAACGACCAAGTTACTTTGATGGCTTCTGGTGCCTCGACAATTACTCCAAGCCAATCGGATTTCAACAATGCTCTAGCCCAGGTCTGTTTGTCATTAGCAACGCAATTGCAGCAAGACGCCGAAGGCTCCTCACACGACATCACCATCACAGTTCTAGGCGCAGCTTCAGAGTCAGATGCCGAGGAGGTGGGTCGTTCTGTTGCGCGTAATAACCTTTTCAAAGCAGCGATCTACGGAAACGATCCAAACTGGGGCCGCATACTTGCTGCCGTAGGTGTTACCAAGGCCGAGTTTGATCCCTACAACATCGATGTCTCCATCAATGGAATTAGCGTTTCAAAGCAGGGTCAGCCTGATCAGCCACGTGATCTGGTTGATCTATCTCCTCGTGCCGTTGACATCGCTATCAATCTAAATTCGGGAACGCATTCGGCAGCCATTTACACAAATGACCTCACGCACGAATACGTCACAGAGAACAGCGAATACTCAAGCTAATGATTCCGTCAGAACAACAAGATCAAAAAATTGCCGCCATTAAGGCGGAGACGCTGATTGAATCCTTACCTTGGCTGCAGAAGTTTCACGGCAAGGTTGTTGTGGTCAAATTCGGCGGCAATGCAATGGTCGATGCTGAATTACAAAAAGCATTCGCAGAAGACATGGCCTACCTTCGTTGGGTCGGCATACGTCCTGTTGTCGTGCATGGTGGTGGACCTCAGATTTCTGCACGTTTAGCGGAACTTGGAATTGAAAGCGAGTTTCGCGGCGGCTTTCGAGTAACCACCAGCGAAACAATCAACATTGTTCGCGATGTGCTGCGTGACCAAATTTCGGCTCAGCTTGCCGCGTTGATTCAAGATGCCGGCGCAAAGACTTTGATCTTGTCTGGTGAGGATGCAAATCTTTTCCGCGCCGACAAAACTTTGCTAGAAACTGAGCAAGGTTCAGTTGATCTTGGCCTTGTCGGCGAAGTCACTCAGGTAAACCCACGAATTGTTTTGGAAGCTCTTGAAGCTGGAAAGATTCCAGTGATTTCAACCGTGGCACCCACCACGGCTGGCGAGTTGCTAAATGTAAACGCTGACCTTGCCGCCGCTGCTCTGGCAGTTGCCCTTGGCGCAGAGAAACTTATGGTGCTCACGGATGTTCCAGGCCTTTACAGTGATTGGCCCAATCGTGATTCATTGGTCTCGGAAATCAATTCAAAAGAACTTGAAGAACTGCTTCCAACTCTTGAATCGGGAATGATTCCAAAGATGCAATCTTGCCTAAAAGCTGTTCAAGGTGGCGTGCCTACAGCGCACGTAATTGACGGCCGAACCCCACACAGCATTCTGCTTGAGATTTTCACCGTGACCGGCGTCGGCACAATTGTGCTTCCTTAAATAGTTTTCACAAATAGAAACGGATAAAAAATGGTTCGCCACTTTCTAAAGGACGATGACATAACTCCAGCTGAGCAAGCTGAAATCATCCGTCGTGCAATTGAATTGAAGAAGGCTCCGTATTCGGCAAAGCCATTCGCGGGCCCTAAAACTGTTGCATTGATCTTTGACAAGACTTCTACTCGCACCCGCGTTTCATTTGCGGTTGGTGTTGCTGATCTTGGGGGAGCAGCACTGATTATCGACAGCCAAACAAGCCAGATGGGCGGCAAGGAATCAGTTTCTGATACGGCCAAGGTTCTTGGTAGGCAAGTGGCTCAAATCGTCTGGCGAACCTACGCACACTCTGGGCTTGAAGAAATGGCTGAGCATGCTGGGGTGCCGGTAATTAATTCTCTGAGTGACGATTATCACCCGTGTCAGATTCTCGCTGACCTAATGACCATTCAAGAGCACAAGGGACAACTAGCTGGACTAAAAATTGCCTATGTTGGTGACGCCAGCAACAACATGGCCAACAGTTATTTGATCGGTGGCGCCACAGCAGGAATGCACGTGGCAATTGCAGGCCCAGCAAATTATTTGCCGAATGCAAAAATTGTTGCACGTGCGGAATTAATTGCACAGGCGACCGGAGGTTCAGTCTCGGTTCACGGTGAGCCAACATCAGCAATCGCTAATGCAGACGTTGTAATCACTGACACCTGGATTTCTATGGGGCAAGAAAACGAGAAGGAGCAACGTCTGCGTGACTTCGCAGGCTACACGGTTGACCAAGAACTTTTCGGGCATGCGAAGAGCGATGCAATTTTCATGCACTGTTTGCCTGCGTATCGGGGCTATGAAGTTTCCGAAGATGTTCTAGATGGTCCGCGATCAGTCATTTGGGATGAGGCAGAAAATCGCCTGCACGCGCAAAAAGCTTTGATGACTTGGCTCGCCGAACAGGCTTAGCAGTGCCATCTGAAAACTCTCGAAAGTAAGATTGACAGCATGAATGCAATTTCGGGGTCAAACAGTGGCTCAAATGCTCTTTGGGGCAGCCGCTTTGAAGGTGGCCCTTCAGATGCGCTTGCCGCGCTTAGCCGTTCGGTTCACTTTGACTGGCGCCTAGCCAGTTACGACATCGCCGGCACCCGCGCGCACATCAAGGCTCTGCAATCCGCTGGCTACTTAACTGTCGCTGAGCTAGAGAAAATTGACCGCAGCTTGGTTGAACTGCTTGATCGGGTTGAAAAGGGCAGTTTTCAGCCCAAACCAACCGATGAAGATGTGCACTCAGCCCTAGAGCGAGGACTCATCGAAATTGCCGGAGTTGAACTGGGCGGCAAGGTTCGCGCCGGCCGAAGCCGCAATGATCAAATTGCCACTCTTATCCGCACCTATCTGCTGGATCAGGCAGACATCATCAAAGAACAGGTGACTCAGCTGGTTGAGGTTCTGGTTTCTCGAGCAGAAGAGCACCTTGGGGTGGCAATGCCGGGCCGCACGCATTTTCAGCATGCCCAGCCGGTTCAACTTTCACACCACCTGCTTGCTCACGCCTGGCCGCTGGTTCGTGACCTAGAACGTATTGAAGACTGGCGCAAGCGCGCCAACCTCTCGCCATACGGTGCTGGTGCGCTAGCCGGGAACACCCTTGGTCTAGATCCAAATATCGTGGCCCGCGAGCTTGGTCTTGCCGGTCCAACCCAAAACTCCATGGATGCCACATCAAGCCGTGACGTAGTTGCCGAATTTTCGTTCATCGCCACCCTTATTGGCATCAACCTTTCCCGCTTTTCAGAGGAAATCATCATCTGGGCCAGCGCCGAGTTCAACTACGTCAAATTACACGACGCCTACTCAACCGGCTCCTCGATCATGCCTCAAAAGAAGAACCCCGATATCGCTGAGCTTGCTCGTGGTAAGGCCGGTCGTCTCATCGGTGATCTAACCGGCTTGCTGGCTACCCTCAAAGGTCTGCCGCTTGCCTATAACCGAGACCTGCAAGAAGACAAAGAGCCGGTATTTGACGCGGTGGATACCCTCACTGTCTTGCTGCCAGCTTTCACCGGCATGGTGGCGACACTGGAATTCAACCGCAACCGCCTCGAAATGCTTGCCCCGGCTGGCTTCTCGTTGGCCACCGACGTCGCTGAATGGCTGGTAAAGCAACGAGTTGCCTTCCGTGACGCTCATGAAATCACAGGCAAACTGGTTTCCTACTGCGAACAGCACAACCTTGAATTGCACGAAGTACCAGATGCTGAGATGGCGGCCATTTCCCCTGCCCTTACTCCGGATGTACGAGACGTTCTCAGCGTTGGCGGTTCAATTAAAGCTCGAGCCGGTGCCGGGGGAACTGCACTGCCTAGAGTCCTAGAGCAAATTGCTGCCCTTCGTAAAATTGCCCCAAAGCGTGAGGCTTAAACGATGTCTACTCTAAACACCCAGGCAAACGACCCAAGCTTCAAAGACCTGCTCGATGAGCTTCAGTGGCGCGGCCTTGTTGCCCTAAACACCGATGAAGATGCCCTGCGCAAAGCGCTCAACGAAACCAAGCTCACCTATTACATTGGGTTCGATCCAACTGCGCCAAGCTTGCATCTAGGTAATCTTGTACAACTATTATTCATGCGCCGATTGCAACTCGCTGGTCACAAACCCCTAGCTCTAATTGGTGGTTCTACCGGCTTGGTTGGCGATCCTCGTCCCACCGCAGAGCGCACTCTCAACACCAAAGAGACCGTTGCTGAATGGGTAGACAAGCTCGGCAAGCAGGCATCAAGATTCCTTTCTTTTGAAGGGGAGAACGCCGCACGCCTGGTCAACAATCTTGACTGGACTGCCCAGCTGAGTGCCATCGATTTTCTTCGCGACATCGGCAAGTACTTTCGCGTTGGAACCATGCTTAGCAAAGACGCGGTATCTGCTCGCTTGAACTCGGAGCACGGCATCAGCTACACAGAATTCAGTTACCAAATCCTGCAGGGCTACGACTTCTTAGAGCTTTACCGTCGCTACGAATGCACCCTACAGATGGGTGGCAGCGACCAGTGGGGAAATCTAACCTCGGGCACAGACCTGATTCGTAAGGCTGAGGGTAAATCTGTACACATTATGGCCACACCGCTAATTACAAGCAGCGACGGCAAGAAGTTTGGTAAATCTGAGGGCAATGCCATCTGGTTGGACGAAGAGCTGACCAGCCCGTATGCCTTCTACCAGTACTGGCTAAATGTAACCGATGAAGACCTTGAAGATCGCTTGAAGGTGTTTACCTTTCTTTCAAAGGCCGAGATTCAGCAAATCGTGTCCGATCACCAAGCCGCGCCGCAAACGCGATCTGGTCAAAAGCGACTCGCCCTAGAAATAACGACTTTGGTTCACTCAGCCCAGGCAGCCCAGGGTGCCCTAGATGCATCGGCAGCGCTGTTTGGTCAGGGAGACCTTGAAGCCCTAGATGCGGCTACTTTGCGGTCGGCTTTGGGGGAGTTGCCAAATACCTCCGCCAAGATAGGCACCGCAATAACTCAGCTTCTAATTGACACCGGATTGGTTGATAGCATCTCAGCCGGCCGCCGCGCGATCAAAGAAGGTGGCGTCTATGTCAATAACCAAAAGATTGATGATGAAATGGCCGTTTTAACCCAGGTTTTGCACGGTAATTTTGCGGTTTTACGTCGTGGAAAAAAGACTTTAGCCGGGGTATTCACCAGCTAAATCCAGCCACTTTGCTGGTGGCTCAGGTCAGGTGAATTGGTGCCAAAAAATATTTAATATTTTTCGTAAAAAGACCCATTTCAATTTGACATGAAAGTTATATGAACGTAATGTAGAGACTCGTTGCCCAAAGTTTGGAATCTTCTGCTTAGAAGTCCGGCTCAAGAGCAACGAATCCTTAGAAACAAATCCTTTGAAATAAAGGCCTCTGGGCCTTTTTATCCATTCTTTTGTTTCTAAAAATAAATACACTTATCACGAAAATTTTCGTTGTGACTATTTGACACGCGGAGATTTTATGGTAAGTTTGTGAAGTTGCTCTGTAGACCATCGCGAGAGAAATCCGCAGACGCATCCGATCCTTGAGAACTCAACAGTGTGCACTATGTCGATACCAAGAACCTCTTGGTTATTTAGGCTTGCCTAAGTAGCCAGAGAAAATATTGGATTAGACAGATTGTCAGACAATCTGATTTAGTCAGATCAAACTAATGCCCCCATTTTCCGGGGGTTTTGTTAAGTTTGCCTCTTGCTTGCAAGGGGCTATTAACTTTTACGGAGAGTTTGATCCTGGCTCAGGACGAACGCTGGCGGCGTGCTTAACACATGCAAGTCGAACGATGAAGCTGGAGCTTGCTCCGGTGGATTAGTGGCGAACGGGTGAGTAACACGTGAGCAATCTGCCCTTGACTCTGGGATAACTGCGGGAAACTGTAGCTAATACCGGATACGAGGCTCGAAGGCATCTTCGGGTCTGGAAAGAATTTCGGTCAAGGATGAGCTCGCGGCCTATCAGCTTGTTGGTGAGGTAATGGCTCACCAAGGCGACGACGGGTAGCCGGCCTGAGAGGGTGACCGGCCACACTGGGACTGAGACACGGCCCAGACTCCTACGGGAGGCAGCAGTGGGGAATATTGCACAATGGGCGCAAGCCTGATGCAGCAACGCCGCGTG
>JBFYON010000056.1:0-3113 GCA_041303755.1 Micrococcales bacterium
CCAAGTAGCAAACCTGCGATTAGAGAATTTTGAACCAGCGGAATTAGCAGATCGTAATCCGAGAAATCAAACAGTCTGTCCATTAGATCCACTTCTCATTCTCGTGATGGTCGTGGTTTGAAGAACCAAGAACGGCAATTCGACCCTGGTTTCTAACAACATCAACATCGCGGCCGTAAAGCTTTGACAAAACATCGGATCTTAGAACCTCATCCGGAGTTCCGATTTGGAACTTGCCGTTTGCAAGATATAGAACTCTGTCGATGTAATCAAGCACAGGGTTCACATCGTGTGTGACAAATAAAACTGCAGCGCCACTTAGTTGGCGCTGCTGATTAATTAGATCGGCAACTACAGACTGCTGCTTTAGATCAAGTGCGCTTAGCGGCTCATCAGCCAAGATCAACTTAGGTCTATCGATTACAGCTTGGGCAACTCGGATGCGCTGTAGTTGCCCACCGGAGAGCTGACCTATTGGAGTGTTTGCAATATCTGTTGCTCCCACCAATTCCAAAACTTCTGCAATACGTTTGTTGGTCTTTGCAGATGGCAGTGGCAAACCGAATCGATGGCCGTCTAATCCCATTCGAAGTAAATCTCTTGCGCGAAGCGGTAATCCACTATCTGCCTGACGGTGCTGAGGAATGTAGCCAACTTTTCTGGAACCGTGTCGAACTGGTTGACCAAACAGTTCTATTGATCCAGAGGATAAAGCAAGCTGACCCAAGATGGCTTTGAGTAAAACGGTTTTTCCTGAAGCGTTGGCTCCGATAACCGCGATGAATTCACCTGGCTTTACATCAAGATTTAGATTGCTCCAAACACTCTTTTCAGCAAAACCAAGGCTTGCGTTCTTGACCTGTAGGACGGCCTCGTTGGAAGAAGTAATTACTTTAGACCTGCCTCGATTGCGGAGATGTTCTGTTCCATCCATTCGACGTAACTTAGGCCTTCAGGCAATAGCTCGCTCAACTGAATTACGGCTATCCCGTTGGCCTCTGCAAGATCCACTAATGAATCAATTTGAACTGATCCGGTTTGGATGTTTATGACAAACAAATCAACAGATTTGGAGGTAATTAGATTCTGGATTTCAAGAAGATCTGCAGGAGCCACATCCAGCTCTTCTTCAATCGCTTGCGAGAACGACTCAGGCGTGATGTTTGTTAGGCCGAGTTCTGTAAGTAAGTAATCGGCAACTGGCTCCGATGAAATCACCTTCGCGTCGGAAACAGAACCCGCGACAGCGCTTGCTTTTTCCTCTAAGGATTCAATTCCAACTCGAAACGCCTCAAGGTTTGCTGTGTACTGAGCCGAATTGTCTGGATCCAAAGTCTTTAGCTGCTCGGCTAGGCGGGTTGCGAAGTCCTCAACCACATGGAAGTCGTACCAAACGTGCTCGTTACCGTGCCCGTGATCATGGTCGTGATCGGTCTCATCTTCCTCAGGTTCCTGCTCTAATTCGTCAGGTAAGAAGGCATAAACAACATTGGTGTTGCCAGCGGCCTCGGCCAGAGTGTCAATAAATGAGTCATAACCTCCGCCATTGGCCACAATCACATCAGCATCGTTGACGGCAAGCTGGTCTCTAGCTGATGCCTCGTAAGAGTGCGGGTCCTGAGAGAAGCTGTCGATGATTGAAACCACCTGCACTAGCTCTCCGCCCACTGACGAGGCGACATCGCCCCAGACGTTCGTGGAAGCAACGATGCTTAGTCTCGTTAAGGGCAGGTCTGAGGCTTCAGGGGTTGATTCTGTGGCAGCACAGCCTGCTAGTAGAAGGACCGTGGCGGTTGCAAGCGCGAGGCTTTTTGTTTTCATAAGCCGAAACTAGCACTTATTGATAATGATTGTCAATAAAGAAAACTTAGATTCAGAGCCCGTTTTTCTTTCGAAATACCGCAACGATTGCGTTGGCGTGACCGTGACCCATTTCGAACTTGGTCTTTAGGTGTCCAACCTGCTCCATGTGAGTGAGCTTGATGACCTTCTTGAGCTCTTTCATCCAGTACTCAATTGGCTTGCCGTACTTCGCCTCGATGGATGGAAAATATGATGCTGGGCCGGTGACTTTCTTTTCTGCTGCCACTTTTAATCCTTTGCTGTATTTATTATTCGGTGAGTTTAGCTAAATCGAAGAAGTTATCCAACTAGTCACCAAGCTGAGATCTTATCGCTAGAGGCCGAGCCTCTTCCGCGCGCTTTGCATTTTTCCATCAGCTGGCTCAGAACCGAATGCGTGTCCGAGTCCCAGTGGTGGAATGTTTACATACATTCCCTCGGCGTTTGTAGGATTCACTAAATATGTTTCATGAAATATGCCAACAGCGTCATTGCTCCTAGCCTTTTGATTGAAGGCTTTCCATGCAGGCAAGTGCAGGTTATTGGTGGACTTGGAATATTCTTCGAGTTTCTCGAAAGAGGTCCACTGTTGCCAGACCATGATCACACGACCCGACAAAAAGGTTTTTGGATAACCGCGGAGTCCTAGATCTGGGTTCTTCATCAGTTCGATGATCATTCGAGGCATAGCCAAGAAAACTGGGAACCAATTCCAAAACTGCCAGAGCTTATTGATTCTCATTCCAATCAGAAACACAACTACACCCTCTGAAGGAATACTGGCGGCGGTTCGAGATTTAGAGATTTTGCTCATCAGTTGGTCGCTTTCACTTTAGTTGTAACGCGGTTCCCCTGGTAGAACTCTAATCCAGCAACAATGCCGGCTCTTCGATTACAGATGCCACATCCTGCACAAAGCGCGACGCTACGTCACCGTCAACTACGCGGTGATCAAAAGTTGCACCAATAGTTGTTACCTGGCGAATAACAATCTCATTATTTACAACCCAAGGCTTAGGTCGAATCGACCCAAGTGCAACAATCGCAACTTGTCCTGGGTTCAAGATAGGAGTTCCGGTGTCAACACCAAAGACTCCAATGTTTGTGATGGTGATAGTTCCATCTTTCATGTCTTCTGGTGTTGTTTTGCCCTCACGAGCTGTTGCTGCCAAAATTTCAAGTTCTTTTGCTAGTTCCAGCATTGACATTCGATCAGCGTCTTTGATGTTTGGAACAATCAAACCTCGAGGTGTCGCAGCTGCGACACCAAA
>JBFYON010000057.1:0-5645 GCA_041303755.1 Micrococcales bacterium
GACATTCACGCAATCGCAGCAAGATGTGTTTGCGGAAAACCAACAGTGGTGCACACGGCACCAAGGCTTGCAGACGGCACCCCGTTTCCGACCACCTATTACCTGACAAATAAAGCCGCAACCTCCGCGATTTCAACTCTTGAGGCAAGCGGACTCATGGCTCAGTTGCAATCCCGTTTAGGTGAGGACCCAGAACTGGCCGCTGCTTACGAACTGGCTCACAAAAAATACTTAGCCGACAGAGACAAGACCGCGACTGAACTTGGCCTTGATGTTCCCGAGATAAAAGATTTTTCTGCTGGCGGAATGCCAAGCAGAGTTAAGTGCCTGCATGCGCTTATCGGTCATTCCCTGGCGGCCGGGCCTGGCGTAAATCCCATCGGCGACATTGCGCTCGAGGTCTGCAGCTGGAGTCCCAACAAATGCACTTGCGAAAGCTACTAGCCGCGGCGCTGGCAATAGTCAGCGTTTTATTTTCTGCCCAACCGGTTCGCGCAGATGCCATAAGGGATCGCGAGTATTGGTTGAGTGATTATGGTTTCCAGCAGGCTTGGAAAATCACCAAAGGTTCTGGCGTGAAAGTTGCCATCATTGATACCGGCATCGACGTAACTCACCCAGATCTGCAAGACGCAGTGGTCAGTGGTTTTGACATGTCAGCTACCAGTCCTGAAAAATCCCAAAACCCGGTTCAGGATTTTGGTTTTCACGGCACCATGGTGGCAAGTTTGCTTGCCGGTCGCGGGCATGACAAAAATTCGGGCGTAATTGGAGTTGCACCTGAAGCGCAAATCATCAGCATTGCCATGCGCTTTGATATTGAAACCCCAAGCACCGACGAACAAATAGCCAACGGAATTAGAACCGCTGTTGACTCGGGCGCCAAGGTAATCAATCTTTCTCTCACCAGAAACAGCCGAGACTGGCCAGCGCTTTGGGATGACGCTTTTCAATATGCTTTCGATAACGATGTGGTTGTAGTTGCAGCAGCAGGAAATCGAGCCGGCGGTACCGAGCAGGTTGGTGCGCCAGCAACAATTCCCGGCGTCTTAGTAGTTGCCGGTGTAGACAAAAACGCCCAGTCAAGTAATCAGGCATCTACCGAAGGTCTGACCATCGCTGTGGCTGCCCCTGCCACAGACTTGGTGAGCGCCTACCCGGGAGCGGACTACAAAATTTGGAGCGGCACAAGTGGAGCGGCCCCAATTGTTTCGGGTTTAGTTGCGCTGGTTAGGGCTCGCTATCCGGACCTTGATGCAAACAATGTGATCAATCGGGTAATTACGACCGCAACCAGAATGACCGATGAGCCTTACTCAACCCAATATGGCTACGGTCTAATTGATCCACAGAGGGCCCTAACTGCCGAGGTAGCTGCCGTTCAAGAGAACCCGCTGGGCTCGCTTGCGGAATGGGTCGCGCTCTATCGCAAAAGCACCGATGAACCTGAATTAGTCGATATGGCATCGCCGATAGAGCCAGGCGAGCTTTCCAGTGCCAAAGGCTTTGACACCACCCAAATAGTGCCCATCGGTGTTTACGTAGTTCTGGGGATTTTGGTTCTGAGCTCGCTGTTTAGAAGGCTTCGCAGACGTAAATAGGGTTCCTCAACCGCTAAAATAGAACAATGTCCTCAATCAATGCCGGTGCCAACGCGCCTAAAATTCTCATCGTCGGTGGCGGTTACGCCGGTTTCTACACAGCTTTCAAGTTAGAGAAACTGCTAAAGAAAGGCGAGGCTGAGGTTACTCTGATTGACCCGCTGCCTTACCTTACCTACCAGCCATTCTTGCCAGAGGTAATGGCGGGTTCGATTGAGGCACGTCACGCTGTGACATCGCACCGTCGCCACCTAAAGAACACCAAGACCATCGCTGGCAAGGTTGTCAATGTTAATCACGCAACCAAGACTGCAACAATCGAGGTTGCTGGCATGGTTGCTTACCAGATGAAGTACGACCAGATCGTAATGACCGCTGGTGCGGTATCAAGAACTTTCCCAATTCCTGGAGTTGCCGACAACGCTATAGGTATGAAGACCGTTGAAGAGGCTGTTGAGGTTCGAAACCGAATCATCACGAACCTGGACAAGGCATCAAACCTTCCTGCAGGACCTGGACGCGATCGCCTTTTGACCTTTGTGGTTGTTGGTGGCGGATTCGCCGGCATCGAGACGTTCGCCGAAATGCGCTCACTGGTTAGCTACCTGCTTCGCTACTACCCAGATATTTCTTTCGCAGACACTCACTTCCACTTGATTGAGGCAATGGGTCGAATCATGCCAGAGGTTGCTCAGGACACAAGCGAGTGGGTAATTTCAAACCTCGATAAGCGCGGCGCAAAAATTCACCTGAATACTCAACTGCAGTCTGCCGTGAATGGAAAGATTGAGCTTTCAACCGGAGAGTCTTTTGAGTCAGATGTAATCGTCTGGACCGCCGGAGTTATGGCGCACCCATTCGTAAAAAACACCGATTTACCGCTAGACGAGCGCGGACGCATCATGGCCAAGGCATCGCTGCAGGTTGTTGATGGAGAAAAACTTATCGTTGACGCTTGGACAGCCGGAGACGTTTCAGCTGTTCCTGACCTTTCGGGTGGCGGAGTTGGCGGTTACTGTGTGCCAAACGCTCAGCACGCGGTTCGCCAAGCTAAGTTGCTTGCCAAGAACATTGTGGCAACGCTTCGCAATCAGCCTGTTGTTGACTACTTCCACAAGAACATGGGAGCGGTTGCCGGCCTAGGCATTGGCGTAGGAGTTTTCCAGTACAAGAAGTTGGCTATCAAGGGCCTAATCGCTTGGTTCATGCACCGTGGATACCACGGTCTAGCCATGCCAATGTGGGAACGCAAGATTCGCGTATTCTCTGGTTGGATTTGGAACTTCTTGTTGAGACGTGACATTGTTGCAATCACTGCAAC
The DNA here is from genome assembly GCA_041303755.1 of Micrococcales bacterium. GTDB lineage: Bacteria > Actinomycetota > Actinomycetes > Actinomycetales > Microbacteriaceae > Rhodoluna. The sequence goes on from JBFYON010000057.1 coordinate 2,923, forward strand.
CAAGGACCCTCGACTAGCCTTCGAGACTTTTGCTTCACGCCCAAAGGCCTAGTAGAAACATTTTCCACACAGGTGCCTAACTGGGCACTTGCCCCTGTATTCCAATGGCAGAGAAAGGCGACTTAAAATCGCTACAGTGTGGGTTCGAGTCCCACCAGGGGCACGTTTTTATTTAGGGCTATTCAGCCAACTCCCAGCCACATAGGGTTAACATTTACCCATGGACATCACTCTTATCGTCATACTTGGCGCAGTCGTACTTATCGGTATCTTCCTTTGGTCAACCTACAACGGTCTAGTTACGCTCAATGTTCGCGTCGATGAGGCGTGGAGCGATATCACCGTTCAGCTAAAACGCCGTGCCGATCTGATTCCAAATCTTATTGAGGCCGTTAAGGGCTATGCGGCCCACGAAAAAGAAGTATTTGAGAACGTCACCAAAGCGCGTGCGGCCACAGTTTCACCCGCTGTTCTAGAACACCCGGCACAAGCTGCCGCTGCCGAAGATGCGTTTAGCTCGGCGCTAAAGAGTTTGTTCGCCGTTGCCGAGGCGTACCCGCAGCTACAGGCAAACCAGAACTTCTTGAGTTTGCAGCAGGAACTTACTGACACAGAAGACAAGATCATGGCCGCCCGTCGTTTCTTCAATGGGGGAGTTCGTGAACTCAACACCAAGATCAAGCAGTTCCCTCAAACACTGTTTGTTCGCAGTCTTGGTTTCAAAGAGCGCGAGTTCTTTGAAGTATCTGATCTAGCTGCAATAGCAGAACCGCCAACCGTTAAGTTTTAATCTCTAAACTTCTGCCAAGAGGCCCGGGTAAATGTATTCAGCAATAGCTGCCAATAAACGAAACACGTTTTTTATCGTTTTTGGTTTTGTCGCGCTCTTAGGTGGTCTGGCATTTTGGTGGGGAGAGGCCAGCGGCAACGGTTCAAGTGCCATCATGATCATTGGCTTTGTTGCCGTTTATGCCCTGTTTCAATATTTTGTTGCCAGCTCAATTGCAATTGCCATGAGCGGTGCAGTTCCAATCGAAAAGTCAGATAACCCCAGGCTTTGGAGAATTGTTGAGAACCTCGCAATTACAGAAGGCATGCCAATGCCAAAACTTTATGTAATTCCAGACGAGGCGCCAAATGCTTTCGCAAGCGGACGCGATCCAAAGCACGCGGTCGTGGCAGCCACTACCGGACTCTTGGCGATTATGGATGACAAAGAGTTAGAAGGAGTCATGGCTCACGAGTTGGGCCACGTCAAAAACTATGACATCCGAGTCTCGACAATTGTCTTTGGTTTGGTCAGCGCTGTTGGAGTTCTGGCAGATTTTGCCATCCGGATGGCTTTCTTTTCAGGCGGTGGACGTAAAGACTCAAACGACAACGGCTTTGGCGCGGCGCTGATCATTATCGGCATCGCTGCGAGTCTGATTGCCTGGCTGATTGGCCCAATCGTTTCCGCAGCTGTTTCAAGGCAGCGCGAATACTTGGCGGATGCCACTGGCGCACACACCACACGCTACCCCGAGGGTCTAGCCAGCGCACTTGAGAAACTGGGCCAGTACGGCCGACCAATGCGCAGAGCAAGCTCGTCTATGGCTCACATGTACATCAACGATCCGGTGAAACCTGGACTTACCGAGCGTCTTTTCTCAACTCACCCTCCGATTCCGCAGCGAATCGCTAGGTTGCGCGCCATCGGTACCAAGTTCTAAATTCGTTCTAACAAACTAGACTTACTGGAAGCCCTGAATCTAGTGAGGTCCTAATGTCAGCCAAAATTGTTGCGCCAACTCTTGCCGAGTTTGAACTCGCCCACGAGAACGTTCTTCAGGTTGCCATTAAGACTCCAATTTTGAAGAGTAATTTCCTATCTAGCTTCACTAAGTCCGAGGTATACCTTAAGTGCGAAAACCTTCAGCGCACGGGTGCCTATAAGTTGCGTGGCGCGTATAACCGAATGAGTAAGCTGACCACCGCAGAGCGTAAAAAAGGCGTGGTTGCCGCTAGTGCGGGAAATCATGCGCAGGGCGTTGCATTGGCCGCTAAGCGACTTGGCATCAAGGCCACAATTTTTATGCCGGTTGGCGCATCTCTTCCAAAACTTCAAGCCACTGAGAACTATGGCGCGGAGGTTGTATTGACCGGCTCAGTATTCTCAGAGACCCTCAAGGCTGCTCAAGAGTATTCAGAGAAGAAGGGTGCGATATTCATCCCACCTTTTAATCACCTCGATGTGATTGCCGGACAGGGAACAGTTGGGCTAGAAATCCTAGAAGAGCTTGAAGGTGTTGACAATATTCTGGTTGCCATCGGAGGCGGGGGATTAGCTGCCGGAGTGGCCACCGCTGCCAAGCTGAAGGCTGCTTCTCAGGGTCGCAAAATCAAAATAATCGGTGTTCAGGCAAAAAACGCCTCGCCATATGTGCAATCGCTAAAGCTTGGCAGACCACTAGAGCAGCAAATCAGCCGAACAATTGCTGATGGAATTGCTGTTAGCAAGCCGGGTGTGATTCCGTTCGCACTGATCAAGAAATACATTGACAAAGTTGTCACGGTCAGCGATGACGAGATTGCCAAGGCAATCGTTGTGCTGCTGGAGCGTTCAAAGATGGTTGTTGAACCGGCCGGTGCAGTTGGCGTTGCCGCGATAATGTCAGGGGCAGTAAAACTTAAGGGAAAGACTGTAGTTATTCTTTCCGGTGGAAACATTGATCCACTGCTGC
>JBFYON010000058.1:0-3830 GCA_041303755.1 Micrococcales bacterium
CACTAGATCCTGCAGCTGGCGAGATTGACAACATCAAGATTGCCGTGAAATCAATCGTGCTGACCGTTGTGTTGGTTCTTGTAATGCAGAACCGAAAGAAAGAAACCGTGAAGTCAAGCACTTTGGGACTAATCGGTGGACTAACCCTGCTAAACATTGTTCTAGCAGTCTTCTGGTAAATCTTTAGCGCATAAACAAAGCTGTTAATCGCCGGGTTGTGAAAAACAACCCGGCGATTGTCATTACTACGAAGTATGCAATGTGAATAAAGAGTGCTCCATCAATAATGCCCAGCATCAAGCCGCGAACCATCTCTACTCCCTGCCAGAGCGGCAAAGCCATAACCACGTACTGAATCGGCTCAGGGTAAATGCTGATCGGAAAAAATGTACCGGAAAACATGAACATTGGCAGCAGAAAGAAGTTGATCCAGTTCATCTGCTGCAAGCTCTTAAGGTACGAGGTAACTGCCATGCCCACCGATGCAAAGCCAAAGGCAATCAAAGTCGCTGCCGGAATGGCCAACAGGGCATACCAACTTGAGACCAAGCCCATAGGGGTGACAACAGCCATGAATGCCATTGCATAAACGGCACCTCTGAGTAGCGCCCAGGAAATCTCGCCCAGAGCCACATCTAGAGAACCAAGTGAAGTGTGCAGCATGGTTTGATACAGCTTGGCGAAGTGCATCTTGAAATAAACGTTCCAGGTTGAATCGTAGATTGCACCATTCATGGCAGAGGTTGCCAGCAGAGCTGGAGCAATGTATTGCATATAAGAAACTGGGTTGCCTGCACCATCGGTTAGATTTCCAATTACCTGCCCAATACCTAGGCCAAATGCCAGAAGGTAGAAAACTGGTTCAACAAATCCGGAAACTACCCCCAGCCAGGTAGAAGACTTTAGGGCAAAGAAATTTCTTTCCAGGACTCGTTGTGGACGACCGGCGTAAATAGATTCCCCAGTTTTGCCACGTCTTTTTTCGGCTATGACTACCGCACTCGTATAGGCCGCATTGATCATGCTCATTTGTTTAGCCTCTCTTCGAACTTTGGATAGGCCATCAACATGCCAACCACAAATACAAGCGCCAAGAAACCAACGTGCATAAAGAATTGCCAGATCTCAAGAGGCATTCCGTAACTTAGGAATCTGCCAAGTTGAGTGCTGTGCCAAAGCGGAGAAATCCAGCCAATCCACTGCAGGTAAATTGGCATCTGATCTAGTGGGTAAAAAGTTCCGGAAAAAAGAAACATTGGCGCAATTATGAATCGGCCAATTACGGCAAACAGAGCGGTGTCATTTTCAATTCGAACCGTCGCAGCTAACATGGCGGCGGCAAAAGCTATTGCAGCGCACATTGCCGAAACAAAGAGCGGCAAGAAGCTAGCTAGGGGAATTGCCTGAAATACCAGGAGCACAATCTCATAGAGCAGCACAGTAAAAATGCCTCGCAAGATGGCAGCAATCATTACACCGTTGGCTACCTGCCTGGGGCTAATTGGAGTGTTGTACATTGCATAAAACATTTTGTCCCAGACAAAACCCTGCATGGTTGGAAAGGTTACTTCGTCTTGAACGGCGTTTATGGCTGCAGTAGCCAGCAGTGCTGGTGCCACAAATTGTAGGTAACTGACCCCGTCAATACCCTGGCCACCGGTATTTATATCAACCAGAGCCCCAATGCCAAGGCCGATTGATACAAGATAAATTATTGGATTCCCGAGGCCAAAGGAAAACAATGACCCCAGCCATTTACTCATCGAGAAAATGCGGTATTCGGCTACCGCCCAAGCACCACGACGGATAGCCTGAACCGGATCAACCGCCGCTCCCGGTTTGAATTTCAAATCAGTCAACGAGAGTCCTACCGGTTAGTCGTAAGAACACGTCTTCAAGGGAACTTCTGCGAACCAGCGAGGTAACTGGATTCATGCCCTGCGCTGCGATTTTTTCTAATGTCTTTTCGCCATGTGCGGTGTAAACCAAAATACGATCTGGCAGCACTTCAATTCGATCAGAAAGCGCCTTCAACGCATCAGCAAATTGAGAATTCTTGTCGGTGCCAAAACGCACCTCAACCACTTCTTTACTGGAATACTTGCGAATCAATTCCGCAGGACTTCCCTCAGCCATGATGTTGCCCTTGTCCATCACAATTAGACGGTCACACAACTGCTCTGCTTCATCCATATAGTGAGTGGTGAGCACCAGGGTAACTCCCTGTTCTTTGAGCCTAAAAAGACGATCCCAAAGAATGTGCCTTGCTTGCGGGTCAAGGCCGGTGGTGGGTTCATCGAGCAAAAGCATCTCCGGCTCGTTGACCAGACCGCGGGCGATTGCCAAACGGCGCTGCATACCACCAGACAGTTCTTCAACTTTGTCGTTTCGTTTTTCCTCAAGTTGAGCAAAGGCTAGTAGCTCTTCAACTTTGGGCTTCAGGAACTTACGGCTCAAGCCAAAAAAACGACCGTACGTATAAAGGTTCTCCCAGGATTTCAACTCGCGATCAAGCATGTCTTTCTGCGGAACCACACCCAGGTGGGCTCGAATTTCCGGGCCAAATTTATCGGGGTCTTTTCCAAGGATTGTGAGATCACCGGAGGTGCGCTTGGACACAGACGAGATCATCTTCATAGTCGTGGATTTACCCGCACCATTTGGGCCCAGCAAACCAAACGACTCACCCTTCTTGACACTGAAGTCAATGGAGTCAACGGCAACAAAGTCCCCGTAGACCTTTCTTAGGTTTTTGGCAGCAATCATGTCTGAGTTCATAGTTCTTCCATTCAACACCACGTTTAGAGGCTTGGGCTAACCTATGAATATGCCTATTTCATCCGCCCCAACGTTGGGTAAACCCAAGAAACTAGGCAACACAAGAATCACTGGAAAAGAGCAGTACTACACCCCGGTAGAGCTGGCCGAATCGCTGATGTCTCAAGTACAGGCAATCGTGCCTGATTTGAAAAACAGACTGATTCTTGAGCCAGCAGGTGGAACTGGTTCCTTCTTGAAAGCTGCGGCCAAGGCCGGAGCTACCCAATTTTTGTCTTTTGATATTGAGCCAAGGCACTCAAATGTAATTGAAGCCAATTTTCTAGAGGCGGATATTGTGGTTTCAAATGCCGTCACGATTTCAAATCCACCTTTCGGCAGAAACAATTCGCTGTCTATCCCCTTCTTCAACAAAGCTGCGAACCACAGTGAATTTATTTGCTTCATAGTCCCTCGCTCATGGAGAAAATGGTCGGTAATTAATCGATTGGACCGTCGTTTTCATTTAGTGGCGGACCAGGATATTCAAATTGACTATGAAGACCAGGCTGGGCTGAAACTCTCAGAGAAAAACTCCTTGGCTACCTGTTTTCAAATCTGGCAGCGACAGGAAACACTGCGACCGATTTATAACGTGAGTGATAAAGGGATTGTCGAAAAGACAGATTCGTCTAGTGCCGATGTTGCACTGACAATCTTTGGCTTTGGCTGTGGCAAAGTCAGCACAGATTTTGAACGAAAGCCTAACTCCACAAAAATGTTTTTGAAATTGCACCATCCCCAGGCGCTGAAGGCGCTGCAAACTGTAGATTTTTCAAGGTTCTACAAGAACACCGCCTATACGCAGGCGCTGTCTCTGCCAGAGATCAACTACCTACTTAATGAGTCAATTTATGGGAATCCCCATCTAGAGGAAACGGTTTAACTAAGTATGAGCATGATGGGTGGCCGCAATCGCGGCGCAGCAGCAAGACCAAACTTCGATAGAAACTCACCAAAGGCAAAGTTCAGCCAACTGTGGCCCTATCTGACCGAGCACAAGGGCTCGCTGG
>JBFYON010000059.1:0-3830 GCA_041303755.1 Micrococcales bacterium
CACTAGATCCTGCAGCTGGCGAGATTGACAACATCAAGATTGCCGTGAAATCAATCGTGCTGACCGTTGTGTTGGTTCTTGTAATGCAGAACCGAAAGAAAGAAACCGTGAAGTCAAGCACCTTGGGACTAATCGGTGGACTAACCCTGCTGAACGTTGTTCTAGCAGTCTTCTGGTAAATCTTTAGCGCATAAACAAAGCTGTTAATCGCCGGGTTGTGAAAAACAACCCGGCGATTGTCATTACTGCGAAGTATGCAATGTGAATAAAGAGTGCTCCATCAATAATGCCTAGCATCAAGCCGCGAACCATCTCTACTCCCTGCCAGAGCGGCAAAGCCATAACCACGTACTGAATCGGCTCAGGGTAAATGCTGATCGGAAAAAATGTGCCAGAAAACATGAACATTGGCAGCAGAAAGAAGTTGATCCAGTTCATCTGCTGAAAACTCTTCATGTAAGAGGTAACTGCCATGCCAACCGAGGCAAAGCCAAAGGCAATCAAGGTCGCGGCCGGAATCGCCAGCAGGGCGTACCAACTTGAGACCAAGCCCATAGGTGTAACTACAGCCATGAATGTCATCGCATACACCGTGCCCCGAAGCAGTGCCCAAGAAATCTCTCCAAGTGCAACATCCAACGAACCAAGTGAGGTGTGCAGCATAGTTTGATACAGCTTGGCGAAGTGCATTTTAAAAAACACGTTCCAGGTTGAATCGTAAATGGCACCATTCATGGCAGAGGTTGCCAGCAAAGCAGGAGCGATGTATTGCAGATAAGAAACAGGGTTGCCTGACCCATCGGTTAGGTTTCCAATAATTTGACCAATACCTAAACCAAAAGCCAGAAGGTAGAACACTGGTTCAACAAATCCGGAAACTACACCCAGCCAGGTAGAGGACTTAAATGCAAAGAAATTTCTTTGAATCACTCGCTGCGGGCGACCAGCGTATATAGATTCACCTAATTTTCCTCGACGTTTCTCGGCTATGGCGACCGCACCGCTGTAGGCCGCATTGATCATGCTCATCGGTTTAGTCTCTCTTCAAACTTTGGATAGGCCATTAGCATGCCAACTGCAAAAACAATCGTCAAGAAGCCCACGTGCATAAAGAATTGCCATATCTCAAGCGGCATTCCATAACTTAGGAATCTGCCAAGTTGAGTGCTGTGCCAAAGCGGAGAAATCCAGCCAATCCACTGCAGATAAATTGGCATCTGATCGAGTGGGTAGAAGGTTCCAGAAAATAAGAACATCGGAGCGATCACGAATCGGCCGATCACGGCAAAGAGCGCGTCATCATTTTCAATGCGAACGGTAACTGCCAACATGGCGGCTGCAAAAGCTATTGCAGCGCACATTGCTGAAACAAACAGTGGCAAGAAGCTAGCTAGGGGAATTGCCTGAAATACCAGGAGCACAATCTCATAGAGCAGCACCGTAAAGATGCCTCGAACGATGGCGGCAATCATGACCCCGTTGGTTATCTGCCTAGAGCTTATGGGTGTGTTGTACATTGCATAAAACATTTTGTCCCAGACGAAGCCCTGCAAAGTTGGAAAAGTTACCTCATCTTGAACGGCGTTTATTGCGGCAGTGGCAAGCAGTGCCGGAGCAACAAACTGTAGGTAGCTGACGCCGTCTATGCCCTGACCCCCGGTGTTGATATCAACCAGAGCCCCAATGCCAAGGCCAATGGAAACTAGATAAATTATTGGATTCCCGAGGCCAAAAGAGAATAAGGCTCCCATCCATTTGCTCATGGAGAACAAGCGGTACTCAGCTACTGCCCATGCGCCACGACGAATTGCCCGAATAGAATCAACCGCCGCACCCGGCTTGAATTTCAAATCAGTCAACGAGAGTCCTACCGGTTAGGCGTAAGAACACGTCTTCTAGGGAACTTCTGCGAACCAGCGAGGTAACCGGATTCATACCTTGAGCTGCAATTTTCTCGAGCGTATGCTCGCCGTGAGGCGTGTAAACCAAAATACGATCCGGCAGCACTTCAATCCGATCAGAGAGTGCCCTAAGTGCATTAGCAAACTGAGAATTCTTATCGGTGCCAAAACGCACCTCAACGACTTCTTTACTTGAGTACTTGCGAATCAATTCCGCAGGACTTCCTTCAGCCATAATCTTGCCCTTGTCCATCACGATTAGACGATCACACAACTGCTCTGCTTCATCCATGTAGTGAGTGGTCAGCACCAGGGTGACCCCCTGTTCTTTGAGCCTAAAAAGACGATCCCAAAGGATGTGTCTAGCCTGTGGGTCCAGCCCGGTGGTGGGTTCATCTAGCAACAGCATCTCTGGTTCATTTACTAGACCGCGGGCAATTGCCAACCGGCGCTGCATGCCGCCAGAAAGTTCTTCAACTTTTTCGTTTCGCTTTTCTTCAAGTTGAGCAAAAGCCAGCAGTTCTTCAACTTTGGGCTTCAGGAACTTACGGCTCAAACCAAAGTAGCGACCATAGGTATAAAGATTCTCCCAGGACTTCAACTCACGATCCAACATGTCTTTCTGCGGAACCACGCCCAGGTGGGCACGAATTTCCGGGCCAAATTTATCGGGGTCTTTTCCAAGGATTGTGAGATCGCCGGAGGTGCGCTTGGATACAGACGAGATCATCTTCATAGTCGTGGATTTGCCCGCGCCATTTGGGCCCAGTAAACCAAACGACTCACCCTTCTTGACACTGAAGTCAATGGAGTCGACGGCAACAAAGTCCCCGTAGACCTTTCTTAGGTTTTTGGCAACAATCATGTCTGAGTTCATAGTCCTTCCATTCAACACCACGTTTAGACGCTTGGGCTAACCTATGAATATGCCTATTTCTTCCGCCCCAACTTTGGGTAAACCCAAGAAACTAGGCAACACAAGAATCACTGGAAAAGAGCAGTACTACACCCCGGTGGAGCTGGCCGAATCGCTGATGTCTCAAGTGCAGGCAATCGTGCCTGATTTGAAAAACAGACTGATTCTTGAGCCAGCAGGTGGAACGGGGTCATTCTTGAAAGCTGCGGCTAAGGTCGGAGTGACCCAGTTTTTGTCTTTTGATATCGAGCCAAGGCATTTAAATGTAATTGAAGCCAATTTTCTGGAGGCGGAATTTGCAGCTTCAAATGCCGTAACGATTTCAAATCCACCTTTCGGCAGAAACAATTCGCTGTCTATCCCTTTCTTCAACAAAGCTGCGAACCACAGTGAATTTATTTGCTTCATAGTCCCTCGCTCATGGAGAAAATGGTCTGTAATTAATCGCCTGGACCGTCGTTTTCATTTAGTGGCGGACCAGGATATTCAAATTGACTATGAAGACCAGGCTGGGCTGAAACTCTCAGAGAAAAACTCCTTGGCTACCTGTTTTCAAATCTGGCAGCGAAAGGAAACACTGCGGCCGATTTACAACGTGAGTGATAAAGGGATTGTAGAGAAGACAGATTCGTCTAGTGCCGATGTTGCACTGACAATCTTTGGCTTTGGCTGTGGCAAAGTCAGTACAGATTTTGAACGAAAGCCTAACTCCACAAAAATGTTCTTGAAGTTGCACCACCCCCAGGCACTGAAGGCGCTGCAAACTGTAGATTTTTCAAAGTTCTACAAGAACACCGCCTATACGCAGGCGCTGTCTCTGCCAGAGATCAACTACCTACTTAATGAGTCAATTTATGGGAATCCCCATCTAGAAGAAACGGTTTAACTAAGCATGAGCATGATGGGTGGCCGCAATCGCGGCGCAGCAGCAAGACCAAACTTCGATAGAAACTCACCAAAGGCAAAGTTCAGCCAACTGTGGCCCTATCTGACCGAGCACAAGGGCTCGCTGG
>JBFYON010000060.1:0-15406 GCA_041303755.1 Micrococcales bacterium
CTAGGTAGAACTGGTGCGGAAGGTGGGACTTGAACCCACACGCCTCGCGGCGCTGGAACCTAAATCCAGTGCGTCTGCCAATTTCGCCACTCCCGCATGCCTGAATAGTCTAACTGGTCAATCCTGTGGATAAGTTCGGTTAGCCAGAAAAAACTCGTCAAAACTAGTCCTTCAGCATCGGTTAGGGGAGCATGTGAAAACTCAGGAAGCCATACTGCTCGCCCGAAGATATGCAATTCGGGATGGAATCACGCCAGAGCAGGCCATCCAAAAATCGCTTGATCAAATGCTTGAATTCGAGCCGAATGATCCCGAAATTGAACAAGGCTTACAAAAAGTAGCCAGGGACCACCTTTTAGGGCTAGGACCACTGCAGGCTCTGTTTGATAATCCCAAGATTGAAGAAATTTGGGTAAACGGACCCAACCAAGTGTTCATTGCCGAGGCAGGGGTCTCAAGGCAAATCCAACTTGAGATAAGCGAAACTCAGCTAAAGGTTGTCATAGAGAAAATGCTGAGATCAACCGGTAGGCGACTGGATAGATCTTCTCCATTCGTAGACGCTTCGCTGCCAGATGGGTCAAGGCTTCATGTGGTTATCCCAGACATAACAAAATCCCATTGGTCCATGAATGTCAGGAAATTTCCCGAGACAACTATTGGGCTTAAGGACCTCTTAGCTTCCAAAACCATATCCGTGAATCAATTCCATACGTTAGTGAATGGGATTGAAACTGGTAAAAACATTTTGGTTTCAGGAGCAACACAATCTGGAAAGACAACCCTTCTTTGCGCGTTACTCAATGAAATATCCCCTCAGCAGCGAATTGTCAGCGTGGAAGAGACTTTTGAATTGAAGATTCAAAAACCAGACTGGATAGCGATGCAAACCAGGCAGCCAAATCTAGAAGGAATTGGCGAAGTAACTTTGAGGCGACTTATCAAAGAAGCTCTACGTATGAGGCCGAATCGATTAATTGTTGGTGAGGTACGTGAAGCTGAAAGTCTAGATCTGCTGATTGCGCTCAACTCAGGATTACCCGGAGCGTGCACGATTCATGCCAATTCTGCCAAGGATGCAATTCTAAAATTGAGCACCTTGCCCTTGCTAGCAGGTCAGAACATCTCATCCGAGTTTGTGGTGCCTACAGTGGGCAACTCCATCGATTTGGTAGTGCACTGCCAATTGAACCCCGATGGGTCAAGAGTCGTTTCTGAAATTCTTCAAGTCTCTTGGAATGCTCAGTCAAAGCAAATTGATTTCGCTGAACCGGTGCTTTTGTGAAGTGGTTCTATTCAACTATTGAAGGTGCCGGGTTGAAGAATCTCGGACCGGCAGCGATTCTTGCAGGCATGTTAGCTTTGGCTTTGCTGGCAGGAACTTTAACTGGCGGAGCTCTAGGGATTCCCGCATTCGGATTCTTCTTTGGTCTTGGAGTACTGGCATTCCAATTTGAAACACTTACATTACTTGCTGTCGCTCGTCGTAGGGCCTTAGCAAAACTCTGGCCAGAAGTTGTAGATTCTGTTTACTCCGCCATTGTTTCCGGACTATCGCTTAGCGATGCCTTGGATGAACTTGCAATTTCAGGGCCAAGGCCGCTTCGGCATTATTTTCAAGAACTCACGAGTTCCCTAGACTCCGGTGTAACTCTAGAGACAGCTATTGATTTCCTAAAATCGCAGATCGGGGAAGTCCACGCTGATAAATTTTGCGAGGTGCTGCGCCTAGCCAATACTTCAGGATCTGAATCACTTGCGGTCTCGCTTGAGCAACAATCAGAAAATCTTCGAAGCGATTTAGCGCTAGCTGGTCAATTAGAAGCTAAGCAAAGCTGGGTAGTTGGAACAGCAAAAATTTCGGTGACAGCACCTTGGATAGTTGTGGCAATGCTCTCGGTCAGACCTGAAAATGCACAGGTATTTAATTCGAACACTGGTCTTCAAGTACTTCTAATTGGATTTGTAATTTGTGCAGTTGCCTATCGATTTGTTCATTTCCTAGGTTCGATTCCTAGTCAACCCCGATACCTAGTGCAATGACCGGTGTTTACTCTGCTTCATTGCTGTTAATCCTTGGGCTGATTTTCATGGGACATTACATTAAATCTCTAGGAACAACGCCGCTACTTACAAAGATTGACTATCATCGCCGAGCGCGATTCAAAGCAAAGAATAGTTTGAGCGCTTTCATATCACTCATCCGGGTTCGAAAAGGGTCAAAAAAGCAGGAGCTCGACTTACTCTTTCAACTGCCGGACTTCCTTGACTTGCTGGCTGTTGCGCTTTCATCTGGCGAAAGCGCATACTCGGCACTGACAAGGGTGGTGCCTCGCCTAAGTGGTTCAGTAGCTAAAGAGTTTGAGAAACTTCTCATGGCCTTGGAGTATGGCTCTGACTTCGAAACCGAACTCTCCCAAATAAGCAGGAATAATCCCAGTAATCCTTTGAGTGAGTTGGCCAACCGGCTTCTCTTAGCTATGCGAAGAGGAACACCGCTTTCACAAATGCTCTTCAGTCAAGCGGCCTTCGTGCGCCAAGATCTTCAGAATCAGTTGTTGAAGCAATCAGGTCGAAATGAAACCCGCATGCTATTTCCGCTGGTTTTCATGATTCTGCCAGTCACGATTCTTTTTGCAATATTTCCGAGCCTAGAAATGCTAGGCGGGAGTTACATATAAATGGAGGAACGATGAAGAACTATTTAAGTGATGAAAGCGGAGACGTCCCTGGTTGGGTCCTCATTACGCTTATGACGGCTGGGCTCGTTGTGCTCATGTGGTCTGTAGCCGGCCCCGCTCTCAAAGGTGTGTTTGAGCAGGCACTCCTAAAAGTCACGACTTTCTAGCCTTCTTTGTTTAAATCCGAGAAGGGTTCCGCGGCGGTGGAATTTGCGCTACTTGCTGTGCCACTAATTTTGATTCCACTAAACGTGATCTCCATGTCTTTGTTTTCCTATGCGCAAGCTGTGGTCCAAGATAGTGCGGTTGAAGGAGCGCGGTATGCGGCTTTGGCTGACCAAGTTTCTACTGATGGTTGCGAAAGAGCTCTTACGCTGGCTCGTCAAGCCTTTGCGGGATTCTTGGAGTTGGGTGCAGACTGCCAGCTATTGAATCCAACGGGTTCACCCCTCGAGCAAGTCGTAGTTTCAGCAAGGGTTCCTATTTTTGGTCTTTTTTCTTTCAGCCCGCAGGTAAGCGCAACCGGAAGAGCGCCCCGTGAAGATAATTGATGACCGTGGCTCCGCCCTAATTGATTTTCTAGGCTTTGGCTTATTGCTACAGATCCCGTTGCTCTTGCTGTCGACTCAGCTAGCGACAATCCAATCTATGCAGCTCGCTGCAGACTCAATCGCGAGGCATTCGCTTAGATCCTATGTCTTGCAAGGTAAGGAACCTAAGGAGACTGCTCTACAAATAGCAAATGATTTTCATTTAAGCGGCGATCCAAAGATTGAGCTTATTTGCGAACCTGACTGCATAAGTCCATTTAGCGTTCTTCGCTTAAATGTTTTGATTGGGTCCGTCAAATCTAGCTCTGTGATGATTCGCTAATGAGGGGGCCTGGGTTTGCAGCTGAACGAGGTTCCATGGCTCCGCTGGGCATAGGTCTTTTTGCAATTAGTTTGTCTTTCGTACTAACCACGGTTTCCGCGGGTTCTATGTTTATTTTTCAGAAACGACTTACAAATTACGCTGAAATGGTTGCTCTTTTCGTTGTAGATAAAGACGCTTCCGTATCTGATTTTCAACGTAGGGCCGGTGATCAAGAATTCGAGCAATTGTCTCTTAGCGAGCAGTTGCTAGAGGACGGTAAGACGGTAAGAGTTACCGCTTGCGCAACGTGGACTTCTCCGGTCCTTAGCACTGTTGAAGTGTTGTCTACGACTGTTTGTTCGAAGGCCGCTGCGCGCTTTGGATAGGCGTGGTTACTTGATGCCGTATTTTGGCAAATAGTGATTCATTAGGAATGCACCCACAAGTGCCAGGCTGCTCAGCGCGATAAGCCCGCTGGATAGACCAATCAAAATAGTTAGTAGTGAAATGAGCGGCGCTGCTGTAGCGATGCCCGAATCTAACATCAACCTAAATGCGGCAAGGAATTCGTTTCTGGATTCTGGCGGTGCAAGATCGGCGCCAATTGTGAGCACTAGTCCGGAGCCAAGGGCATTGGCTACCGCAAGCGCGATAGCAACAATGGCAAAGCTTTCCGCATCTGAAGTGCTTGGAATAAAGGAAATACCTAAACCAATCGCAAGAATTGTTGGTACTGCTGCAATTCTTCTGCCAAATTTATCAATCACCTGACCGCCACTATAGAACAGTGCAAAATCAACAGCACCGGCTATTCCGATAATCAAGGCTGTCGTTGCAAGATCTAGGTCTATGTGCAGCGCCCACAAAGGTAGCGCCAGGGCCCTTATTGTTCTCAGGAATGTGAGTATTGATGCCGCGAAGCCTAGAGTCAGCAATTTCTTTTTTTCGATGCGCGCTACGGCAAAGATGCCACCGGCTTTATTTGGTGGCGTATTCGGCATTTTCTCAGCCTTTGTGCTCAAAAGAATAATTCCAGCCAGACCACAAAAAACAATGGTGAGCCAGTAAACATTCTCAATTCCGTAGAGCTGAATTATTAGGGCTCCAATTAGTGGGCCAATAAAACTTCCTAATCTAAACATTCCACCAAGAATCGAGAGCGCTCGTGCTCGGTATTCCGCTGGTGCCGTTTCAGCTATGTAGGAGTGTCGTGCTAATCCAAAAATTGCTGCAGTCATACCAAGCAGGAAGACTCCGGCGCCAATCATCCAGATATTTGTGGCAAGGAGAGCAATAACTACTCCTGCAACTGCTGTGAACGCAGCCCATATCATGGACAGCCGCTCACCAAAGCGATTAACGATTCTTGCGGCTGGTAAGTCAGCGACCAAGGTTCCAATAAGAACCAATCCTGCAACCATTGCGGCTGTTGGTAAATCAGCACCTAATTTTTCTGCGCTAGCTGGGATTAATGGGATCAGCCCAGATTCACCTGCAGAAAATAGCAGCGAAGGTAGATAAACAGGAAGGGCGAGTTCCCTTGCCTGAAATCTGCTTTGCTTTGAGTTCACTCAACCATTATGGGCCTCACCTAAACTAATAAGAACATGGCTGACCTAGACCTAACTCAAGAGATTCGCTCGCTTCGGGCTACCTTCGCTGATATCCAGCACGTTGTGGATATTGAGCGACTCAACGTGGAGGTAACTGAGTTAAAGATTCAAGCCTCGGACCCCAACATTTGGGATGAACCGGTTCATGCACAGAGCGTCACCAGCAAGCTATCGCATGCTCAAGGCATGATCGCAAAGCTGGAATCCGTGCAATCGCGTCTTGATGACCTTGAGGTTTTGATTGAGATGGCTAATTCTGAGGGGGACTCAAGCGTCCAATCGGAATCTAAAGGAGAGCTTGCCGCACTGCAGAAATTGATCTCCGAGTTGGAGATACAGACACTTCTAAACGGGGAGTACGACTCGCGTGCTGCCGTAATCACGATTCGCTCTGGGGCTGGCGGAGACGATGCCACGGATTTCGCTGAAATGCTGATGCGAATGTATTTGCGGTATGCCGAGAAAAACAAGATGCCTTATCAGGTACTCGATACTTCTTATGCTGAAGGTGCCGGAATAAAATCTGCGACTTTTGAAATTGACGCCCCATACGCCTTTGGGTCTTTCTCCGTGGAGGCAGGAACGCATCGATTGGTTCGGATGAGCCCATTCAACGCAGCCGGCAAACGTCAGACTTCCTTTGCCGCAGTGGAAGTAGTCCCTCTGGTGGAGGTTACCGAGGCAATTGAGATTCCTGAGAATGAAATAAGAATCGATGTGTTTAGGTCATCCGGCCCGGGTGGACAGTCCGTAAACACCACTGACTCGGCTGTTCGAATAACTCACATTCCTACTGGCACGGTGGTTAGTTGCCAAAACGAGAAAAGCCAGATTCAAAACAAAGCTGCAGCAATGCGAGTTCTTCAATCTAGGCTCCTCGAAATTCGCCGACGAGAAGAAGAAGCCACTAAAAAGCAAATTGCTGGCGATGTAAAAGCTAGTTGGGGGGAGCAGATGCGTTCATACGTAATGGCCCCTTACCAAATGGTTAAAGACCTGCGCACAGATTACGAAGTGAACAACCCTACGGCTGTGTTTGATGGCGATCTAGATGGCTTTATTGCAGCCGGTATACGCTGGCGAAAGCAGACACAACCAGGTGCCTAAGCCTGTCTGGGCCTGGTGGCTCTTAGGCTGGTCTCATCATGATCAGCATCTCAAACGTCAGCAAACAGTACAAAGGTTCTGCTAGACCTGCGCTCAATAATGTCTCCCTAGAGGTAGAAAAAGGCGACTTCGTTTTTCTGGTTGGTGCATCGGGGTCCGGCAAATCTTCGCTAATGCGCTTGATGCTAAGAGAAGATGTTCCTACTAAAGGATCAGTGCATGTGCTTGGGGAAAACCTAGTTGGAATTCCAAGCAGGCGCGTACCGTTCTTTAGGCGCAGACTAGGTGTTGTTTTTCAAGATTTCAGATTGCTGCCAAATAAGACTGTTGCTCAAAATGTTGCTTTCAGCCTAGAAGTAATTGGTAAGTCCCAAGGGTTCATTCAAGAAGCGGTTCCAGAAGTACTGCGATTGGTTGGACTCGAGGGTAAGGCTGACCGCCTGCCGAACGAGCTTTCTGGCGGAGAACAGCAGCGAGTTGCTTTGGCTCGCGCAATTGTGAACAAACCAGCACTCTTGCTAGCTGATGAGCCAACGGGAAACCTTGACCCGGCCACTTCTCAAGACATCATGTCTCTGATTGAAAGAATTAATCTTGCCGGCACAACCGTGATCATGGCTACCCACGATCGAGGAATTGTTGACCGCCTCAAAAAGCGTGTAGTTGAGCTTCGAGATGGCGAAATCATTCGTGACCAGATTGGCGGGTCGTACTAATGAAATTTGTTTTTAGCGAGGTTGCTCAAAGTTTTAGAAGAAACCTTTCAATGGTTGTCTCTGTAATTCTGGTTACATTCATTTCACTAACCTTTGTGGGCACGGCTTCACTGCTTCAGATGCAAATCGGTGAGATGAAAAACTACTGGTACGACCGAGCCCAAGTTGCCGTCTACATGTGTAGCGATGTTTCGGCATCAGATGTTTGCCCGCAGGGGGAGGCATCTGAGGACCTAAAGGCCGCGGTCAAAGAGAAGCTTGAATCAAATACGCTTTCTCAGTACATTGACAAGTTTTACTTTGAGGATCATGAGCAAGCCTACGAGACTTTTCAAGAGCAATTTAAGGGCAACGCTGTAGCCAAATATGTGACCGCTCAGCAGTTAAACGAGACCTATTGGGTAAAGCTAAAAGATGCCACCCAGAGTCAAATTATTACCGAGAGCCTCACTGGGGTACCTGGCGTTGAAGAAGTGCGTGACCAGAGAAGTTACCTAGATCAGATATTCAGTATTTTGAATGCTGCATCTCTTGCGGCAATCGGTGTTGCTATTTTGATGCTGTTCTCGGCTGCCCTGCTGATTTCGACCACCATCCGGCTTTCTGCGTTTTCTCGAAGAAGAGAACTTGGAATTATGCGGTTGGTTGGTTCCAGCAACTTTTACATTCAGTTGCCATTCATTCTTGAAGGCGTGATAGCGGCATCGGTGGGGTCGATTCTTGCCGGCGGTGCGGTGCTGGCCATCGTTCAATTTTTTGTTCAAGGATATTTGGCTGAACGGTTGCCATTTACGAGTTTTGTTGGCTTAGCAGACGGCCTATTGGTGGTTCCATTGCTGCTTTTGGCGGGAATTTTGTTGGCGGCTTTGGCTTCAGGTCTCGCAATTCGCCGATACCTGCGAATATAGAAGCCTTATGCCTAGAGAACGTGGTCAGAAGGTTGTAGCAAGCAACCGCAAAGCTCGCCACGACTACACAATTTTGGACACCTATGAGGCCGGCATGGCATTGTCAGGTCCTGAGGTTAAGTCGCTTCGAGCAGGTCGAGCATCTCTAATCGATGGCTTTGCCTCTATCGACGGCGGGGAAGCGTTTTTAGAAAACGTTCATATCCCTGAATACACCCAGGCAACTTGGAATAATTCACCTTCAAGACGCAAGCGCAAACTTTTGTTACACCGAGAAGAAATTCTCAAACTATCTTCAAAGCTGAAAGAATCCGGGTTTACCCTTGTCCCGCTATCTATTTACTTCAAAGATGGCCGCGCAAAAGTGGAGATAGCTCTTGCCCGCGGTAAACGCGAATATGACAAGCGTCAGACTTTGAAAGAGCAGACCGATAAGCGCGAAGCTGACCGGGCGATGTCCACAAAGGGCAAAGACTGGTAACTCTCAGCCTTCTGTCAGCCTGAGGCCTTTCCAATGTCACTCGCATGGCTTAGCATTGTCGTAACCCCAAAAAATCGAGACCCAGACGTTTAGGTTGGGTTTTTTGGGTGATGATAACTAAATATGGGGATGATCGGTTTCGACAGTGCATGTGTAACTGAATGAAGCGGGTCGAGAATGTAGCGTCAACTCGTAAATGTCCGCTGCAAACTATAAGTGCTAAATCATCACGCACTGACTTCGCCCTAGCTGCTTAATAGCACCTAGCCTGAAGTCCGTTAGACCAGATTTGATTTCGTTCTGGAACCTAGCGTCATTTAGAAATCTTGCTTTGTAGTTATGCCTTAGGGCTACAAGGGACTCAAACTAGGACTGGGCCCGTCGGTTATGTTGCTTCAAGCTAGCACCGGGGCCGAGTAGAACCTTATTGAAGCTACACCCGTAGAAGAGTCAGAAACTCTGTATTGGACGGGGGTTCAATTCCCCCCATCTCCACAATTCATCCCATAGTGAAAAACCCACCAGCAATGGTGGGTTTTTTATTTATTGCAGTAGCAGTCCCAGCGCTAAAGCCACAATCAAAAATGCTCCCGCATATTGAATTCGGTGCTGGACCTTAACATCGGTGAATTTTGCTGTTAGGTGAGCGGCGAACACTAGTGACAACTGCCAAACTACGGAACCAAAAAAGACACCCAGGGCAAAAGCTAGTACGCCATTATTTATGGAACTCGACTCAGCCATTGCTGCAACGCTTGGCGTGATACCAACGAAGTAAAAGGCGGTAGCTGGATTCAAAACAGTTAGGCCAAAGAACTTGGCATATGTCTTGGTTCTCGTCGTGGCAGCATTACCCAATTCAGGAGATTCTAGTCGTGAGCTTTTTCTTGCCTCCAGAAAAATTTTCAACGCCACAAAAGCCAGAATCGCAGAGCCGGCAATTCGCATCGGAAAAATCCAATCGCTCAGAGCGCCAATCACCGCATTCCCAAAAGCAAAGACCAGGGCTGCATAGCTAAAATCCACGCTGGCCATTGCTAGGGCTCCAAAAACACCAATTGAACGTCCATATTGAATTGTTGTGCTGATCAGCAAAATGGCCATTGGTCCAAGTGGAATGGCTAGGGCAATTCCAGCCACGAGCCCGGTAATGAAAACATCCACTTGGCAATCTTGACATACTTGTTGCATGAGCTCTGGAATGTCTATCGCCGATTGGTTTGTCTCTTACGGAAACGTAGCGTTTGAAATCATTGGCACCTTGGCATTTGCGTTATCTGGCTTGATTGAGGCGGCTCGCAAGAAATTAGACATAGTGGGCATGGCTATGGTGACTTTTTTGGCGGCCTTTGGCGGAGGAACGCTCCGAGACATCTTGTTGGATCGCCGCCCATTCTTTTGGGTTCAAAATGAATTTTGGATTTGGGTAGTTTTGGCAATGTGCGCTCTTGCTCTTGTCTTTATGCGGGCAAGACATATAGAACCAACCGAAAGAGCAACAGCCTGGCCTGATGCAATTGGGCTGGGAATCTTTACTGCGGGAGGAACACAGATTGCATTGCAATCGGGCATGCCTGCCTTAATTGCAATCATCATGGGCATAATTACAGCCGTTTTCGGTGGTGTGCTTCGTGACGTGGTGGTTAATGAAATCCCACGTGCATTTGTGGATCACCAGCCTTATACGGTTTTGGCTTTTGCTGGGGGTTGGGTAGTAGTAGCGCTCAATAACCTGGGCGTGAGCGCCTTCGTTTCGGTAGCTATCTCAGCCGGTGTAATCACGGCCTTGCGCTTTATGGCGATGATTTTTTCTTGGCGATTGCCAACCTGGCGCGTTTAGCTGGCTCCAGATTTAGTAGCTGCTCTGTTGAGCGTTGTAAGTAGCGCCGGCCCGGTAACTAAAATCAAAATAATTGTTGTAACGGCCCTCCCAGCATCCCAAAAAAGACCGCCAGTTAGTATCTGGTATTGCAAAAACGTTTCTAAGTTTGAAACCAAGCCTGCACCAGCTACATAAGAGAGGCTTGTGTCAGCCCCCGCTAGAAAAGGCCAATTCCAAAGCGTCATTAGCGCACCGTAAAGGAAACTTGCAAACAAAGCGTAAATTGAAATCACTGAAACCTTTGCCCACGTCCTTGCATAGTTTGGTAGCAGCCCAGCACCAACGCCTACCAAACCAGCCGCCATCATCTGAAAGGGTAGCCAAGGGCCTACGCCACCGGTCAGCAGCGCAGAAACAAAAAGTGAGAGTGACCCGAGTGCAAAGCCAAACTTAGGCCCAAAAACGTAGCCCGAAATTATTATCAAGAAAAATGCAGTTTCGATACCTGCAAAACCCGCCCCGAACATTCTGATTAGGGCATTAAGGGCAATAAGAACCGCAAGCACAGCCAGTTGCTGGGGTTTGAAATTTCCTGAAATAGTTTCGACGAGAACCAGAACGATCAGAAGTGGCATTAAAAGAATAAAAACAGCTTGTGCCACTTCAGACTCGCTGCTGCCTGAGGCTTCTATGAACAGCGGCCAGGTGAAAACTATCAACGAACTGGCTACAACAAGTGTCAGCACCAGATTTGAGGTGATGCTTCTAAAATTCATGATGCGGGTCCCATCGACTGCACCAACTCGCCAGATTGCAAACGAATCGTTCTGTGTGCAATAAGGCTTGCAAAGTCTTTGTCGTGAGTCGCTACCACGACTGCTGTTCCTTGATTTCGCAGGTGGATAAGCTGCTTCGCCAGCGAAGCTCTGGCGTCAACATCTAGCCCCGTTGTTGGTTCGTCTAGAAGGATTGTTTTAGCCCCTTGTGCGATTTGGATAGCGAGGACGAGCGCTAATTGCTGACCTGAAGATAAGTCTCGTGGGTGGATAGCCGGGTCAACTCGACCAACAAGCCTTTCAAAGATTGACGATGTCGTATTCGCGGCGGCGTTGGCAACTGCATCTGACTCGGCAAGCTCCTTGGCAACAGTGGATAGAAATAGAAGATCAGCCGCTCTTTGCGGAACCATAGCCACATCAGTTTTTAGCTCTATGGTTCCTGTGGCCGGCGTCAGCTGTTCCGCGATTGCCATTAACAGCGAGGTTTTTCCCGACCCATTCAGGCCCTCGATTACAAGAATCTCGTTCGCTCTAACTTCAAATGAAACCTTATCTATCGCAAGATCTTTTGCTCCCGGGTAGCGAACCGACAGATTCTGAACTTTACAAACGATTTCGTCTTTTCCGCTAGCCGTGGACCTATCGGAGTTAGACGAATTAAGTTCTTGGGGAAGCAGCCAAGTTGGCAAAAGGACACCTAGGGCTTCTCTGGAACACTCCGCCATCACAGCGGAGCCATCACCTTTGAGAACAACAAGGGAGTCGGCAATTGCCAGTAATCGTTCAAATTTATGTTCGGCAATGATCACAGTGACACCTTCAACGTCGGCAAGCCTGCGCAGAGTCTTCAACAGCGCATCGCATGCTTCATCATCAAGTGCTGATGTGGGTTCATCTAGCAGAAGAATATTTTGCCCCGCTGCCAGAGCTGCTCCGATTGCCACTTTCTGTTGTTGTCCGGCTGACAGCACACTTAGAGACTCACTGAGAATAGAACCCAGATCAAGTAGACCGGCCACCCGATTAATGCGCTCGTGCATTTCTTCTACACTTACGCCCAACTGTTCCATGCCAAAAGCGAGTTCTTCAATAACGGTTTCTGAAACAAAAAAGCTTTCAGGTCGCTGATTAACATAGCCAATATATTGTGAAACTTGCGCAGGGCTAAATTTTGTAATTTCTTTCTCATCCAACAGGATTGTTCCACTCAAGCGACCTGCACTGAAAGTTGGCACTAAGCGATTTATAAGTTGAAGAAGCGTTGATTTTCCGCTTCCAGTGGGCCCGCAAATTAAAGTTAGCTTGCCCGGTAAAAATTCTAAATTCAAGCGTTTTAGGACGTTTGATTCTGCAGTCCCGAAGTCGAAATTAACATTTTTGAGTTTGGCCGCCATCTTCACACCATTACCAAACTAAGAGTCAAAAGTGAGATTGAAGAGCTAAGAATGATTAAATCCTTGAAGCTAAAACTAATCTTGACGAGCCTCGTTCGTATTGATCTGCTCGAGACTAGAAATAGCGAGACCAAAGCCAGAGAAAAACCAATAACAACCAAATAGATCTGGGTAATTCCATTCATTAGAAAGAAGAAAGACCCAATTGCTATAAAACCCACGGCCGCTAGGTTTACAAATCCTACGAGAAGTCTCGGAATTCCTTTGGGTGTATAGCCAAAGCCTCTGGAGCTCATGCTTGCTGAAAGGAGAATTGAATTCTCTATTGCGTGTTCAAGAACAGGTATCAAGGTACCTAAGAGCAAGCCCGATTTCTTGCTTCGAGCGCGAAGTTTTCGGGCTTGCTTTACTCGCTGAAAACTCGTGACTAATTGAGGAACTAGATTCACTGCCATAGAAACCGCTGTAGCAACTTCATAAAGTATCGCCGGTGTTGATTTGAGTAATTGTCGAGGGTTGGCCAAAGTAGCAGCCACACCAATTCCAAGAATAATCGCTGCCAATCTAAGGCCATCAGTTAGTGCGGCTTGAAACGTGTTTTCCGAGATGGGTCCAAATATTGAAACTGGAGAACCAAATCCCAAATTTAATGAAACCGTTGGCAAACTAATAACTGCTACGTCCAAGGCATCTGGTGAATTGAAGACGATTCTAAATATCAAACGAGTAGCAATTACTCCCAGTGCGAGCAAAGCATAGAACTTGAGTGATGCGATTGAGGGTTGCGAATTTTTTTTCGCGGATGAAATTAGCCCCAACGAGAGAATACACAATGCAAAGAGCAGAAGCATATTTTGACTTATTGTGGCCGAGAGCGCGATTGCTATTCCAAAAAGCCACCAAGTTCCTGGGTGAAATTGCTTTGCGCTAGAAAGAGTCATTGCTAATTGCAAACAAAGGGTTTGGCGTCAAAGCTCGGACCAAAGCCTGTATCTTTGCCTTCTTCGTTAGTTGGGGTAACAAATTTCCAGCCTTCAAAATCGCCACATTTTGGATTTCGACTAGCCGCACCTTCACCGCTTCGTACCCATTCATTACTATCATTTGCGGCAGTTGCCATATAGTAAACCCATGAACCATCAAGCATCGAAGGTGTTGTTCTGCAGTCTTGATCACTCACAGATGGGACCGCGTCCAGGCGGCAAACAAAGGCATTTGGATACTCGGCGGTGCCTTCAACTTTGATTCCAGCAGTTTGCAAAAGTGACCAGCCAGAACCATTAAATTCTTCAACGCACTTGGAAATCAGTTCTTTGTTCGTGGTACCAAAGTCAACAATTAGCGTCACACCCGTTTTAATGCATGGGCCATCAGTTACTTGCACACTGGTTGAATCTTCTTGAGTTGGTTGAATAGAGAACATAGATCCAACGGCAACTAGTGCAATGAGGAACAGCAATACGGCTCTAAAGGGTACCGAATTCATTTACGGCAGTAAATCTAGGTAGCTTTTTCCAATAAGCGGCACATATGCTTGCGCGGTTGCGAAAACATCACCTCCGCCATTTGACCAGGCCGTTTTAAATCCACCCTTAGGAGCAAGTTGCGATTTCAGCCAAGACATGTGGTCGCTGTAGAACTTTGTCTTTTTTCCTGCGGCTTTTAAACCCATGACTGCATAGGCAGTTGAGTTGACCGAAGGCCCACCATAGGCTTCCCAGTGATTATTCTCTACATCCGTTGCAAGAAGATAGGCAACGGCCTTCTTTTCTGAAGCCAAGCGCTTCTTGTCCTCGGCGTCCGATCCGAATGTCTCCCGGTAGTTAATTGCTTGCAAGGCTAGGCCGGTTGCGTCGGGAGTGGAAACGGCTGCATTCACTTCGCCGAAACCTCCATCGGGGTTTTGCAAAGTCAACATTTTTTGCACAACTTTATTTGCCAACGAATATTCTTGATAGCTGTTTAATCCAAGAGCCACCCAGGCATAATCAATCACGCCTGATTCCGTCCCAGAAATTTCACCAGTCTTACTGTTTATGCGGGCAGAAAGCTTTTTGAAGGCATCGTATCTAATGGCGTTATTCGGCACGTTGAGCGCTTCGCTGGTGAATAGAAATTTTCCTGTTCGGCCAACCTTGAGGGTTTTTGCGAGATCTTTATTGAACAGGTAACCCTTTGAGGCCGTACCAAAAGATTGAGTCTTAGTCGCAAGCATGAACTTTATTGCTGGTAGTTGCTGGACCAAAGTCTTTCCTCCAGCTTTGAGTTGCAGAAGCGCCTCCAAGGTGAATCCATATTCTGGAGTTCCGGCCGGCACCCCATCTAACGCTTTGCCGTCTACCAAAGCCTTGGACAAGAATGTGATTGTGCTTGGGTAAAGCGTGTCAGCACTTGAAACGTGAGTAGGTAGCAAAGAAATTGCAGCAGCAAGGCCAAGAGTTGCCATAGTTTTTTTCCTATTTGGGCTGCTCATCAACATTCGGCATCTTTCACTTATAGAGAACTACACGTGAAGGCGAACGGGTATGGCCCAATTCGACTCCCACCGCAGTCCACGACGGTTATTGGAGTTTTTTGCTAAGAATCACAGGCGATCCGACTTTCGTTCACACGATCACGGTTGCGGGACAGCGTTGGGTTTGCACCAACTTCCCCTGCGAAAAGCAAAACTGCTGGCATCACTGCCAACATTTCAAATTTACAGGCCAAATCTCAGGGGAGCGGGAGGCTGCTACCAATCAAGGCGTAGCCAACGAAGCTGACCGCATCTAAAACAAAATGGGCCATCACCAATGGCATCACTCGGCCCCATTTTCTGAAGGCCAATCCAAAGACCAATCCCATTGCAAAATTGCCAATGAAGCCCGCAAAGCCTTGGTATAGGTGGTAGCTGCCCCTAAGTGAGGCACTCGTAAGTAGAATCCATCGGTCAGAAAGCCCCAATTTAGCCAACCGATCAAACAGGTAGCCAACAACCAGTACTTCTTCGAGCAACGAGGCCTTGACCGCTGCCAGCAGAAGCACGGGCACTGCCCACCAATAGCTAGGCA
>JBFYON010000061.1:0-3395 GCA_041303755.1 Micrococcales bacterium
TCAACGTCATACTTTGAATCCCAGAAAGACGAATCAGCCATTTGAATTACTTCGCGCCGGATTGTTGAACGATGTTGGCGCCAGTTGCAGCAGCAGCTTCGTCAAGTGTGCCACCGTTAACTAGCTCACCGGTGAAACCAAGCTCAGCCATGATCACGACTGCCTGTCCCGAGCGGTTTCCAGAACGACAGTGCACGATATAGTCAGCTGACTTATCTAACTCAACAACTTTGTCGCGAAAATCATCGGCCATAAAATCAACAAATAGGGCTCCCTCTAGGTGTGCTTCAGCTACTTCTGCTGGTGTGCGCACATCAAGAATTAGAGACATTTGTTTTCCTTTGTTTAATTGGGGCTAGCCAATGATGTCAATTGCCTTCATTACATCAGCTTGAATTGCCACGCGAACATCTTCAAGAACTGCGGCATCCACCGGCGAATCAACAGTAATTACTGAGAGTGCCTTGCCGCCTTTTTGTTGGCGAGCAATCTGCATGGCTGCAATGTTGATATTTGCATCAGCGAATGCCTTGCC
Organism: Micrococcales bacterium; assembly: GCA_041303755.1. Classification (GTDB taxonomy): domain Bacteria; phylum Actinomycetota; class Actinomycetes; order Actinomycetales; family Microbacteriaceae; genus Rhodoluna. The sequence goes on from JBFYON010000061.1 coordinate 536, forward strand.
ATAAACCGCAACGATACCCGGGCGATCTGCATAAACCATAAGCACTAGGTGCTCGGCAAGACCAAGCTCAACGTCGTAGCCGTTGATGTTCACGATCTTTTGGTGCAACTTTGGACCAATGACGGTACCTGAAACAGATGCGCTTGTGCCGTCAGCAAGGGTTGCCTTGATGGTGGTCACGTTTCGGTACTCATCTGACTTTGCGTCCACGGTTAGCTTTACATCGATGCCGCGCTGCTCAGCCATTAGCGGAGCGTTTACATAGGAAACTTGCTCGGTGACCGCGTTCTGGAAAAAGCCCTTCAAACCGGCAAGCTTCAACACCGATACATCGTGTGCCGCAATCTCGCCGCGTACTTCTACTTCGATAGCTGAAACTGATCCTCCGGAAATCCCGAAGAGAACCTGACCAAGTTTTTCGATTAGTGAAATTCCAGGCTTAACCGATGCGTCAATGTTTCCGCCGGCAACGTTTACAGCATCTGGCACTAGATCTCCGGCGAGCGCCAAACGAACAGATTTGGCAACTGAGATGCCGGCTTTTTCTTGGGCTTCATCGGTTGATGCACCAAGGTGTGGAGTTACCAAAATGTTTGATAGCCCAAGAAGCGGTGAACCCTTAGGAGGTTCATTCACAAACACGTCTAGACCAGCTCCGGCAATTTGATTTGTGCTCAGTGCCTTGAATAGTGCATCTTCGTCAATGATTCCGCCGCGCGAGCAGTTCACGATTCTTAGGTTTGGCTTTGCAATCTTGAATTGAGCCTCGCCGATCATTCCGGTGGTCTCAGCAGTCTTAGGAATGTGAATAGTTATGAAATCAGACTGCTTCATAACCTCTTCAAGAGTCGCAAGCTTTACGCCCATCTGCTCTGCACGAGCTGGAGTGATGTATGGGTCATAGCCAATCAGCTCCACTCCAAAACCAGCAAGACGAGCAGCGACCAAACCGCCGATGCGACCAAGCCCAACGATTCCAACTGTCTTCTCGTACAGCTCAGCACCGGTGAACTGTGAGCGCTTCCACTCGTCGCGCTTCAAAGATGCGTTGGCATCTGGAATGTGGCGGGCAAGGCCAAGCATTTGTGCAATTGCAAGCTCTGCGGCAGAAACCACGTTTGAAGTTGGGGCGTTTACCACCATGACACCAGCAGTAGTCGCTGCCTTGATGTCTACGTTGTCTAGACCTACACCGGCACGAGCAACAACCTTTAGCTTTGGTGCTGCTGCAATTGCTTCGGCATCTACCTGGGTTGCGGAACGAACCAAGATGGCATCTGCGTTGGCAAGCGCCTTCAGTAGAGCTGGTCGATCAGTTCCATCTACGTTGACAACCTCAAAATCAGGACCCAACGCTTCAACCGTTGCGGGTGAAAGTTCTTCAGCGATTAGAACGACTGGCTTAGACAATTGACATCCTTGTTTAGTAGGGGTTTTGCCCGCGGCGACAGCGACGAGGAACTTGGGTTAATTCTAGCCAAAAGCAAAGGCACCCCTGGCTCGAAAGCTGGGGTGCCTTTAGACGATTTAGTTGGCTGCGGCCTAGCGGGCTGCAACACCTTCCTTGTAATCATCTGAATTCTTGATCCATGAGAACAGTTTGCGCAGGTTGCGGCCTACTGCCTCAATTGGGTGTGCCTCTCCCTTGGCGCGTAGCGCTAGGAACTCTGGGGCACCGGCATCAACATCAGCAACGAAGCGCTTAGCAAATGTGCCGTCCTGGATATCGGTTAGAACATCGCGCATGCGCTCCTTCACCTCTGGGCCAATTACGCGTGGGCCAGAGATGTAGTCGCCGTACTCAGCTGTGTCAGAAACTGACCAACGCTGCTTAGCGATTCCACCTTCGTACATCAGGTCAACGATTAGCTTCAACTCGTGCAGCACCTCAAAGTAAGCAACCTCTGGCTGGTAACCGGCTTCGGTAAGAGTCTCAAAACCGTACTGAACAAGCTGTGATGCGCCACCACACAGAACTGCCTGCTCGCCGAATAGGTCGGTCTCAGTTTCCTCAGCGAAAGTTGTCTTGATAGTTCCCGCACGGGTACCACCGATTGCCTTTGAGTAAGAAAGACCAAGCTCAAATGCTGAACCGCTAGCGTTCTGGTGAACTGCGATTAGGTTTGGCACTCCGCGGCCGCCCTCGTACTCGCGACGAACCAAGTGGCCAGGGCCTTTTGGTGCAACTAGGAATACGTCAACGCCTTCAGGTGCGGTGATGTAACCAAAACGAATTGAGAAACCGTGGCCAAACACAAGCGCCTTACCTGCTGAAAGGTTTGGCTCGATGTCCTGGGTGTAAAGATCACGCTGACGTGGGTCTGGTGCAAGTACCACGATTACATCTGCCCATGCTGATGCTTCACTTGGGGTAAGCACCTTTAGACCAGCGGCTTCAGCTTTTTCGCGTGACTTTGAAGCTGCAGGAAGACCTACAACAACATCCACACCTGAGTCCTTCAGGTTTAGCGAGTGTGCGTGACCCTGTGAACCATAGCCAAGCACTGCAACTTTGCGACCCTGAATGATCGAAAGGTCTGCATCCTTGTCGTAAAAGATTTCAGCCAATTTGTTTCTCCTATTTGTTTTTATTGAAGCGTGTCTTGTTTGTTTAGAGCTTGTCTTAAGTTTTTTACTTTAGAACTTTTTCGGTGATTGACTTTGAGCCTCTGCCCATAGCCAGCACACCTGATTGAACCAATTCCTTGATGCCGAATGGCTCTAGAACCTTGATGAAGGCCGCGCATTTGGCAGTGTCGCCAGTGACCTCAATGATTAGTGCATCGCTCACAACGTCGATAACGCGTGCACGGAACAAGGTTACTGCCTCAAGCACTGCAGAGCGACTTGCGGCATCGGT
>JBFYON010000062.1:0-6192 GCA_041303755.1 Micrococcales bacterium
CCCTTGCGCTGTAAGTAGCCTGCAAGACGGCGAGTACGCACTTCTTTGTCTAGATGGGCCATTTGGCGGAACCGCCTGGTGGCAAGTTGCTTTGCAGACTCAAAGTCGTCTTCTGCGGTGATTCCGGAAATTGCCTCTTCAACTAGCTCCTGGCTTACGCCTTTTTCGTTCAATTCTCGCTTGATGGCCGACTTTGCTAACCCTTTGTAATTGCGACGACTGTTCACAATCGTTTCGGCATAGGCCGCATCATCAATTAAACCCACCTCGGTGAAACGCTCGATGACTTTCTCGGCAATCTCTGAATCAATCTCGCGCTGCTCAAGAATCTTGCGAAGCTGAGAAGTTGATTTAGCACTTCGAGCGATCTGATGCAAAAGAACGTTGCGTGCCCGAGATTCTTGTTTCTCCGGAGAAAGCAAACGGGGCGGATCAAGAGATTCTCTATCCAAACCTGATTCTGAACCGCCGGGTATGGGCCGGCGAGAACCTGATCTAGAGCTCTTTGATCTGCCCCGTTGGAAAGCCATTAGCTATTAACTATGCGCTTGCCGCTTTTGGAGTCTTTACTGCTGGTGTTACTTCTTGAGCCGGCGCAGTTGTTTCTTCAGCAACTTCTTCAATAGGCAAGTCTGCAACCGCACGAGGCACACCAATTCCAAGTTTGGTCTTGATCTTCTTCTCAATCTCGTCGGCAACCTTAGGGTTGTCAATCAAGTACTTGCGAGAGTTTTCTTTACCCTGACCAAGTTGTTCACCCTCGTAGGTGTACCAAGCGCCAGACTTCTTTACGATTTCCTGCTCAACACCAAAGTCAAGCAAGCTACCTTCGCGCGAGATTCCAACACCGTAGATGATGTCAAATTCTGCTTGCTTGAATGGCGCTGCCATCTTGTTCTTGACAACCTTGACGCGAGTACGGTTACCTACTGCGTCAGTACCGTCTTTCAAAGTCTCGATACGGCGGATGTCTAGGCGAACTGATGCGTAGAACTTTAGAGCCTTACCACCAGCAGTGGTTTCAGGGCTACCAAAGAAAACACCGATCTTCTCGCGAAGCTGGTTGATGAAAATCATTGTGGTGCCGGTGTTGTTTAGTGCACCGGTAAGTTTGCGAAGTGCCTGTGACATCAAACGAGCCTGAAGACCAACGTGTGAGTCACCCATTTCGCCTTCGATTTCCGCACGCGGCACAAGAGCTGCAACAGAGTCAATAACGACTAGATCAATTGAGCCAGAGCGAACCAACATGTCAGCAATTTCTAGTGCCTGCTCACCGGTGTCAGGCTGGCTGACCAAAAGGGCGTCTGTGTCTACGCCAAGTGCCTTTGCATACTCTGGGTCAAGTGCGTGCTCGGCATCAATGAATGCTGCGATGCCTCCGTTGCGCTGTGCGTTTGCAATTGCGTGCAATGCCACTGTGGTCTTACCTGAAGATTCTGGACCGTAAACCTCAACGATTCGGCCCTTTGGAAGTCCGCCAATACCTAGAGCTACGTCCAGAGCAATGGAACCAGTTTGAATTACTTCTACCGGAGCTCGCTCATCTGAGCCGAGGCGCATAATTGCACCCTTACCGAACTGGCGGTCAATTTGAGCTAATGCGGTATCTAACGCTTTTTCGCGATCTGATGGAGATGGCATTTTGTCCTCTGCTTTCTGAATCTCTAGTTATTGCTGACCGTATTCGAGGCAGTCGACGATCGACCCTCGGTCATCCAGGTTGTTGATAAATGCCATCAACTTCCTGTTGTGAATAACCTAACACCATTCGAACAAGATTTCGATAGTTAATTAGCGCGGCGTGTCGCTTGTTCGGTGTTTTGTTCAGTTAGATTTTGACTTCTTTGGCTGGGGTTTACCGGCCCAGCGCTCTTTTGGCACGTTATTTGCCTCACAAAGAGCTAGCCAGACATCCTTTGGGTCTTCCCCTGCGGCGAGCGCCACTTGAGCGGTGCGGTCGCCCAGTGCGCCTAAAACTAGGTCCCGCGAGATGACTTGAGAGTAGGCAAGGCCGAATTCATCGGTCATAAGGGTATTGAACTGACTTAGGCGCACGGCCAGGTCTTTAGCGCGAAGCGGCCAGGCTTGGGTCTGTATCAGCTAGGAACGAAGCCGGAACAGTGTCAGGGATGTAGTTGCCACCCGATAGCGCCTCGCTAGCGAAGGCTGCCTCTAGGTTCACTCCCTCAACAAGGGCCAAGCGGTCACTAACCTCACGCATAATCACTGAAATAGGCACCTCTAGGGCGTCTGCCAGCGATGCGAGGATCTCTGAGGACGCCTCTTTTTGGCCACGCTCAACCTCGCTTAGGTAGCCAAGGGCTACGGTTGCTCGGCCAGCTACCTGGCGAAGAGTTTGGCCCTTTTGCAGGCGGAAGTCACGAAGAACATCGCCGATTTCTTGACGTACTAGTACCACGGGGGCCTCCTAACTTCATCTCACAGGTAATCTACCTGCTCTTGGTGACAAATCTAAACTCGGCTGCTGAAAGTTCGCTGAGTGTTATGTAGAAGATAACAGCGCTAGCGGCCTAGGCATTCCCCAGGGATTCGGCAAGGACAGCAAGGGCTTGCTGGATTGTGGCCTGACGGATGGCCTGTCGATCCCCTTGAAACTCAAATGCGTAGACAGAATCGCCCATTCCCCCTGGACCAGAAATTGCTATGTAGACGGTACCCACGGCAATGCCGTCTTGAGGCTCTGGTCCGGCAACACCGGTGGTGGCAATTCCGACAACGAGGGACTCATCGGTGTTGGTTTTATTTGCCAGCTTGGCGCGGATTCCCGTGGCCATCTGCGCGGCGACTTCTGGATCAACAGCGCCTTGGTTTTCTAGCAGCGCGCGCGATACTCCGAGCAGTTCGTTTTTGAGAGAAGTTTGATAGGCCACGATTGTGCCTAGTAAAACTTTTGATGCGCCGGGAACGGAAACAAATTCCGCGCTCAACGCTCCTCCAGTGAGAGACTCGGCAATCGCCAGCTTGAAACCTTTAGATTCCAATTCCTGCAAAATTGCGGCAGCGGTCATTTAATTTTGTTTCGTCTTGCTCGCGCTGCGGCGTACATGTATTGCACACCAGTGGTAACTGTCAAAAGTGTTGCGACGAAAACCAATGCGGATTCAAAAATCAGGTACCAGTCTCCAAACCATGCAGTCAGCGGCGAGACGACAAACCCAACCATGATGCCCTGGAAAATAGTTTTTAGCTTTCCGCCAGAAGACGCCGCTACAACTTCTTTGCGAATCACAACGAAACGATAGGCGGTGATGCCGAGTTCACGAAGCATGATGATTGCAGTCACCCACCAAGAAACTTCACCCAGCACAGAAAGAGTTACCAGTGCGCCACCAAGCAGCGCCTTATCGGCGATTGGATCTAGAAGCTTGCCAAGATTTGTAATCAGTCCGCGTTTTCTGGCGATTGCGCCATCAACTCCGTCACTCGACATAATGATGATGAAAGTCAACACCGATATCCAGCGCAGCGGGGATTCCGGGTTATTGAATTCGACTAATGTCCAAATGAAAAGTGGCACGAAAAGAATTCGCGCCATGGTGATGATATTTGGCAAATTGAAAATAGATTTTGCCGAACGTTCAATCAGGTTAGATTTTTCTGGTTTTTGTGAGCTAGACATTATTGGCGACCGGTTAGTTTCCAGGCGTCTTCGTCGCCATCTTCATCATCGCCAAATCCGTTTCCGCCCGAAATAATTGAACGGTCTACATTCTCACGAGGAATGAAATCTTCAAAATCGCCCGCAGCCAAGTTTGAGCTTTCTGGCTCGGCGTCTATCACCGCGGCGGCGGCTGCCACTGCTGGAGAGGCTGAGGCGCCCGGCTCTCCGCGCAACTGAGCCAAAACAGTTGGTAGGTCTTCCGGCTTGACCATCACATCGCGAGCTTTTGAGCCCTCGCTTGGGCCCACAATGTTTCTTGACTCCAGCAGGTCCATGAGGCGTCCCGCTTTGGCGAAACCAACGCGAAGTTTTCGCTGCAGCATTGAGGTGGAACCAAACTGCGAGCTGATAATAAGTTCAGCAGCCTGCAGCAAGACATCTAGGTCATCACCGATATCGGCATCAACCATATTCTTTGGAGCCGCCGGAGCGTCAACGTCGGCTCGGTACTCAGGATCCATTTGCGCTTTAACGTGATCAACAATTTTGTGTAGTTCACTTTCGCCTAACCAGGCACCCTGAACACGAATTGGTTTGTTGGTTCCCATCGGTGAAAACAGCGCGTCACCCTGACCGATTAGTTTTTCAGCGCCAGGCTGATCCAAGATAACGCGAGAGTCTGTGACTGAAGTCACAGAGAAGGCAAGGCGACTTGGAACGTTGGCCTTGATCAGACCGGTCACTACATCAACCGATGGTCGCTGAGTTGCCAAGACCAGGTGAATACCAGAGGCACGTGCCAACTGAGTAATGCGAACGATGGAATCTTCAACATCCCGTGGAGCAACAATCATCAAGTCGGCGAGCTCATCTACTACAACCAGCAGATAAGGGTAAGGCTGAAGTTTGCGCTGTGAACCCTCAGGAACCTTTACCTCACCCGCCACTACCGCGCGATTGAAATCATCGATGTGCTTGAAACCAAAGCTGGCCAGGTCGTCGTAGCGCATGTCCATTTCTTTAACAACCCACTGCAGTGCTTCGGCAGCTTTTTTGGCGTTGGTAATGATTGGCGTGATTAGGTGCGGAACGCCCTGATAAGCGGCAAGTTCAACTCGCTTTGGGTCAATCAAAACCATTCGCACTTCAGCTGGCTTGGCGCGCATCAAGATTGAAGTGATCATGGAGTTAACGAAGCTTGATTTACCGGCACCGGTAGCACCTGCAACAAGTAGGTGCGGCATCTTGGCCAGGTTGGCAATTACGTAGCCGCCCTCAACATCTTTACCAATTCCGATGGTCAGCGGGTGCATGCTCTTTGACGCAACTTCGGAACGCAGCACATCACCAAGAGAAACCGTTTCGCGATCGGTGTTTGGAATTTCAATTCCAATCAGCGACTTGCCTGGAATTGGTGCAAGGATTCTTACCTCGTTGGAAGCAACCGCATAAGAGATGTTGCTTGAAAGCCTGGTTACTGCCTCAACCTTTACACCCGGCGCAAGCTCCACCTCGTAGCGCGTAACCGTTGGACCGCGAGAAAAGCCCACCACGCCGGCCTCAACACCAAATTCCTTAAAGACGCTGGTGATTGCAGCAACAATCTGATCATTGGCTGCCGATTTTGCCTTAGGCGGTGTACCTGGAGCAAGCATGGCCAATGGTGGCATGACGTAAGGGCGATTTACTCGCGGAGCTGCAGGGGCACTAGCAGGTGAAGGTGTAGCCGCGGATTCGATGACTGGAGCTGCAACCGGAATTGTGATTGGCGCCGTTGGAGTTGTGTCTACCACCCCGGTTGCGGCCATGGAAGTTGCATCCACTGATGGAACGTTAAGCTGCGTTGTTTGCAGGTTGTCGTTGAATAGTCCGTCTAACGCATCGTCATCGTCTGCTGGCACGATGGCGCTATCGAAAGCATTGTCTTCATTAGCTTTTCCTCGGCGCCACCAAGGAACTTTGGTGCCATCGAAGGCGTCAGGGATTTCGTCTTCTACTTCTTCAATTTCTTCACGAGTTTTTGACTCGCCAAAAAGATAGGTGGTTAGTTCACGAAGACGCTCGGCAATTCTGTTTGGTGCTGTCTTGGTCATGATCAGCAAAGAACCAAAAGCAAATGCTGTAAGAACTGGAAGTGTTCCCCAGATTGTTATGGTGTTGAAAAAAGGAACGGAAATTAGCCAGCCAAATATTCCACCGCTGTAGGCAAGTGGCCACTCGCCGTCATAGGGCTGAACAGCTTTGCCATCGGTTAGGAAGAAGACATGGAAAAATCCGCTGATTGAAACTATGAAAAGAAATAAGCCAATTCCAATTCGCCCGTTGTCGCGAACGGTTGACGGATGGCGCATCAGGTAGATGGCGAAGATGATCATGATGACCGGCAGACCAAAAGCCAGTCGGCCAAAAAGGGCGCCCATTGTCCAGACGTGAATTCCGTGAGCCCAGTCCTGCTTAATTAAGACCCAGCCAAAAATCGCACCGATAATGCCCAGCAGAAACAGGAAGAATGGCAGACCATCTCGACGGTCTTCTTTATTGATCTTGTCAGGACTCAGTGCCCTGGC
>JBFYON010000063.1:0-4843 GCA_041303755.1 Micrococcales bacterium
GCCAATGGGGTCACGAGGTTAAAGGACGTTTGCAGTTGCAGCGGGGTCAACAGTTTTGGATTAATCAGCACGTAGCTGATTGCAAAAACAAAAAATGCAACCGATGGAGCAACCGCCCCTGCAGCCTTGAGTCTTGAAAATGAGGCATTCAGTTCAGTTAAGTATTTGTTCACAGTTTCACAATTCCTAATGATGCGGTCACAACTTTGTCGGCACTTACTTCGCCCTGTTTCAAAACCTCAACCACTCGCCCGTCATACATGACCGCAACTTGGTGGCACATGTTGACCAGCTCTTCAACTTCAGTTGATAGCCAGATAACTCCAACACCTGAACTTGCTAGATCCATGATTGCTGCGTGCAGTTCTTGTTTTGCTCGAACGTCAACACCTCTGGTTGGGTCGTGCAACAAAATAATTGTTCTTGCACTATTCAGCCAACGACCAAAAACAAGTTTCTGCTGGTTACCTCCGGAAAGAGCGCCCGCCGGTTGCCCCAGTCCTGCTGTTTTCACAGAAAGTTTTGTAACCACATCGTTTAGGTTTGTCGTGCTTTTCTTAATGAGTGCTTTACCGCCGAAGCCACTCCACTTAACCCAAGGCAAAAGCAAGTTTTCGCCCACCGATAGTTTGAGCGCGAGTCCATCGCGTTTGCGATCTTCAGGCACAAATGACATGCCAAGTTTTACTGCAGAATTTGGCTTAAGCTTTGTGATTGAGTTTCCAGACAGAGTCCAACGATTAGCTTTTGCAGGAGAAGCTCCAAAGAGTGCCTGAAGTGCTTCTGACTGGCCCTGTCCTGCAAGTCCACCCAGGCCAACAATTTCACCGGCTCTGACTTTTAGATCCAAACCGTTAACTCCATTGGCGTAAAGCTTCTCTACCTCCAGAATTACCTGGGCGTCTGGCTGCAGCGCAGGTGGGCTTGGGTACGCGTGCTCTAGCGAGCGACCGGCCATCAACGAAATCAATTCGTTGTTCTGCCACTTGCCTCTCTCAAACTCACCTACCGTTTCGCCGTCTCGCATAACAACGCAGCGATCAGCTATTTCTTTTAGTTCCGGCAATCGGTGAGATACATAGACAACTGCTCCGCCTTTTGCGGTGAATTCGCGAATGCGATCAAAGAGCCAACTGACTCCCTCTGGAAGCAAACTCGATGATGCTTCGTCAAGAATAAGTACCTTTGGGCGAGTGAGGAATGCTCGGGCTATTTCAATTACTTGGCGATCAGCCAAAGAAAGTGTGGCCACCTGGCTGGCAGGTGAAATGTTGGTAATACCAACGGACTCAAGAAGTTTTGCCGCGGCTGTTTGTGCGCGTGCCTGTGAGAAGCCACGGAAGCTTGATTTATCAGCGAGCACTAGGTTCTCGGCTACGGTCCAGGTGGGAACCAAAGAAAGTTCCTGGAATGCAATTGCAACTCCTTCGCGCCTGGCCGAGCGAACGCTGGTGGGTGCAAATGGGCGACCGGCAAAGATTACCTCGCCGGAGGTTGCAGAAATCGCACCGGCAAGTATCTTGCCTACGGTGGATTTTCCGGCGCCGTTTTCGCCAGAGATGGCAACGACCTCACCCGGATAAATATTTAGGGTCGCGCTTTTTACGGCCGTAATTGGGCCATAAGTTTTGCGAATGTTTTTTATTTGAATTATTGGCTCAGTGGCCGCAGATTTCTCTGCGGCCACTGAGTTGTTAATCATTTCCAATTTTTTTGACTCTTAACTATTTCTGGTAGTAGGTTTCGATTTCTGCCGCAGTGATGTTCAAGTCAGGGAAGTCATATCCAAGCTGGAAGTTATCTGCACGGTCGCTTAGGCAGAACTGGTCTGCGTTCTCATCGGTAACCTGCTCAATTGGGAAGAACTGCTGCTTCTCAAGTGTTTCTCCGTCAAGTAGACGAACCATTTCAGTAAAGGCTTTTGCGTAAATGGCAGGCTGAGCAAATGCCATCATGCCCTTTAGGCCCTCGTCCTTGTACTTGACCAATGTGCAGGCCTCGCCGTTGTAGCCTGAGCCACCAACAACAGGAACGAATGGCAAACCAGCTGAAGCGAATGCCTCAGGCACACCCTGACCACCGGTTAGGAATGAGAACACTCCACCAACATCTGGGTTTGAACGAAGGATTGAAGCCATGTTCTCTTGAGCGGTTGCTTCATTCCAACCGTTAGTTCCCTTGGCTGCAATCTTTGCTCCACCCTTTTCAAGAGTGTCAATTAGGTATGGAACTGCGCCATCGTTAAGTGGCACACCTGGTAGGCCTTCAAGGAAAGCAATCTTCTTGTTGGTGCCTAGGTTGCCCAATAGCCACTCAATACCAATTGCACCTGCTGAGTTGTAGTCAGGTGAAACTACATAAACGTCTGGGTTATCGTAAAGACCACCGGCAGCGATAACTGGAATTCCAGCTTGCTTTGCCTGAGCCAATGCGGCGTCAACACCAGAAGATGATGCTGGGTCGAAAAGAATTCCATCAACGCCTTCGGCGATCAGGTTCAACATTGCAGCGTTCTGCTGCGCGACATCGTTGTCGTTTGTTCGAACAATCTTTAGTTCAATGCGGTCTTTGTATTCAGGTCTGTTTGCGATTGCCATCAATGCAGCTAGGCCAGTCTCGCGCCAAGCCTGACCGGCTAGTGGCTCAGAAAAACCAATCACAATTTTGTCTTCAGCTGGTGCAGTTTCCTGCGCGGCGCATCCAGAAAGCAAAAGGGTGGAAACAGCCAACGCGGCGAGTACGCCGGCAGCTCGTTTTGATTTGAAGCTCAGCATTTTTTCTCCTTGAATTCGTTCTTAGTGGTTCGTTTCGGACAAGTGTCCGCACAACGGACATCACTAACCTATCGGGAAACTTGAACCCAGCCACCCAACTTTGGTAACGATTTAGCAAAGAATGGCCGCCGCCTGGTGAAACGCGAAGATACCTCTTTATAGAAGGGATTTACAGGCTGAGCGGTAAACTCAACCAATGGGCTTCTTGGATAACTTTGAAAAGGGATTGGAACGGGTCGTTAACGGCGCTTTCACCAAAACCTTCAAGTCCGAGCTACAGCCGGTAGAGATTTCAGGCCATATTCGCGCCGAAATGGACTCCAAGGCCTCAATTCTCAGTCGAGACCGGATTTTGGCACCAAATACCTTCACAGTCAGCCTTTCTGTGCCTGATTTCAAGCGCATGGCGGCTCTGGGCGACTCATTGATCTCAGAATTGACCGATTTGGCCACAAAGCACGCCAAAAAGCAGGGTTTTCAGTTTGGTGCAGCACTGGCCATCAAGTTGGTGGAGGATTCCACCCTTAACCTCGGCCAGGTATCGGTTCGTTCAAATACCCAAAATCATGAAATTGAGTGGATGCCGACCCTTGAGGTCAACGGCCAGCGCTACATGTTGAAGGTGGGGCAAACCAGCATCGGTCGTGATGTGACCGCCGATATTCAGATTCAGGACACCGGCTTGAGCCGCGTTCACTTTGCCATCGTTTGGGACGGCCGAAACGCCGCCGCCAAAGATCTGCAGAGCACCAACGGCACCCGAATCAGCGGGCGACCAATTAGTGAAGTTGCCATTTCAAACGACACCCAAATTCAGGCCGGCAGCAATACCTTTGTCTTTAAAGTAGTTGCGCGCACCATCAACACGAATTCCACCAACACAGATTCGGCAATCAATTAATGAGTGAGTTAGCCCTATTTATTGTTCGCACAGGTTTCTTGGCTGTGCTTTGGATTTTTATCTTCAGCATCATCTCTGTAATTCGCGCTGACCTGTTTGGCCAAAAAGTTGTTAGCCGCGTTGCATCAGCAAATGCGCCGCAGGTTGTCTCGGCACCGATCGCCCCAAGCGCACCGGGTTCTTTGGTTATGGAACCAAACGGATCAAATGCAACCAAGTTGGTAATTGTTGATGGCGACAGAACCGGTCACATTGTTCCGCTTGATCGTCGTGAACTAACTCTTGGCCGCGCAGAAGATTCAGATTTGATCGTTGATGACGAGTTTGCTTCAACGCACCACGCAAAACTGGTTTTGATTAACAACGACTGGTTGATTCAAGATTTGAATTCAACCAACGGAACTTTCCTTGATGGCTCTCGTGTGGGAACTCCAGCAGTGGTAAAACTTAACACTCCGGTCCGGGTTGGTAAAACCGTATTCGAGCTGCGAGCCTAGGGTTTTTAATTGTCAATAAAGACTGTTAGCTTTGCCGCTTCTGACATTGGTCGGGTACGCGCCAGCAACCAAGATTCCGGTTATGCCGGCTACAACTTATTTTTCGTAGCCGATGGCATGGGTGGTCACGCCGGTGGCGACATTGCGTCAGCGCTAACCACTCAAAGAGTTGCAACGGTTGATCAGAGTTATGAATCGGCTGATGAAGCCAACAAGGCTTTGGTTGACATCATTTGGGAAGCTAACTCACTGCTTGGCTCCACAGCGCAATCTCACCCAGAGCTCGCAGGGCTTGGCACTACTTTTTCTGGAATTGTTTTTACCGGAGACCAGGTGACCGTTGGTCACATTGGTGACTCAAGAATTTACCTGGCACGTGATGGCGAAGTTTCGCAGGTAACCAGCGACCACACTTTCGTGCAGCGATTGGTTGATACTGGCCGCATCACTGAAGAAGAAGCGTTGGTGCACCCGCGCCGTTCGGTTTTGATGCGCGTGCTTGGTGACGTTGAAGAATTCCCAGATGTTGATTCATTCACCATGCAGGCCAAGCCCGGGGACCGCTGGTTGCTATGTTCTGACGGGCTTTCGGGGGTAGTGCCACCGGAGATTGCCGAGCGCATCCTGCTTAGCAAGATGGATTCCCAAGAGGCATGTGAGTTGCTGGTTGG
>JBFYON010000064.1:0-23231 GCA_041303755.1 Micrococcales bacterium
AATACCCACTCGGCGAATCTATCGAAGTGTTCCTGGTGATGTCTGGCTCGACCGTTTTCGACCAACCAACTGTCGGCAACGGCAAGTCTTCCATTCGCAATGTCATTGGGTGAAATTGGCCGAATTTCAGAATCGATAAACGCGTAAAGCTGTTCCTGGTCTGTCATTTGCCACCCCCAATCTATAAGTTGCCTCTAATCTAGATTAAGAATCCATTCGCCTAAAAATCGAGGCGAAACCAACTGACTGAGAGGGAGCCTTAATTGCGCCTTTTCAGTCTTCAGCTTCGCGGATGGGTCAACCCCGCAAACGCCTTTTTGCAATTCTTCGCCAATGAAGTCAACGCCTTCTGGCTAGATCGCGAACATCACTTCAGTGAACCAATTAGTGTCGTGGGCGCTGGGGTGCCAGCTGGCGACCTAACTATCCCTAACGTTGAAGATGCGGAGCTGCCTTTTGAATGGCGCCCAGGACTGGTTGGTTTCTTCGAGTACGAGGGAAAGCCAAGTTTTCTAAAGGTAGACCGCGCCATGGTTTTTGATCACGCAAATCGAAAAACTTATTTGGTTGGAATTTTTGAAAATCAAGATGATTTTCAAATTTGGTGCAACGCGGCGTTTCTGAGGCTGGGTCTTATTGGCGGTGAACTGGAAGCGTACCGATTGAAACACTCCACTCGAGGGGTGCCATCAAGTGCTGATCTTCGTCACGGTGCTGAAGAATATCTTCAAATGATTCAAACAGCGCAACAACACATCAGCAGTGGCGATGTTTACCAAATTTGTCTCACCAATCAAATTAAGATTGAGCATCAACTAGATCCGTTATCGGTGTTTCTAGATTTGCGCGAGGCAAACCCGGCGCCCTATGCAGGGTTTATGAGAATCGGCAATCACTCCATAGTTTGCTCATCTCCGGAGCAGTTCCTTCACGTTTCTGCGAGCGGCACAATCAGCACTAAGCCAATTAAAGGCACCAGACCTCGTGCCGCTAACGCCGAGCAAGACTTAGCCAATGCCGAAGAACTAAAGTCCAACGAAAAAGAACGCGCAGAGAATCTGATGATCGTTGATCTAATGAGAAATGACATTGGTAGAGTCGCCAAACCTGACACCGTCAGGGTGTCCAAGCTTTTTGAAATTGAATCGTATGCAACTGTTCACCAATTAGTTAGCACCGTGGAGGCTGAGTTAGCAGAGGGGCAAGATGCATTCGGCGCATTTCAGGCAGCTTTTCCGGGCGGCTCAATGACCGGGGCACCTAAAGCCAAAGCCATGCAGATTATTCAGAATCTGGAGCAGGGAAGTCGCGCGGTTTACTCTGGCGCACTGGGTTATTTTGGATTCAATCGCTCCGCTGATTTTGGTATGACGATTAGGACAATCGTCTTTGAGGGCAAACGTGCCTACATTGGTGTGGGTGGCGGAATTACTAGCGATTCGGACCCCGCTGCTGAGCTAGAAGAGACAAAACTCAAGGCGCAAGCCCTATTGAGAGTGCTTAACGCGCCTGACCCCTGGGCTTAGCCCTCGTTCATTGCCAACTAGTTGGTAACCTTATAAGAATGACTGACGTAGCAAACGAGAACGAATACAACGTATTCGAGATCCAGGACAAATGGCTTCCTATTTGGGATGACCTGCGCCCGTTTGCCTCAGGCAATGCTGACGACAAGCGTCCAAAAAAATATGTACTTGACATGTTCCCGTACCCATCTGGCGATTTGCACATGGGTCACGCAGAAGCATATGCACTCGGCGATGTAATCTCGCGCTACTGGGTGCAAAAGGGTTTCAACGTTATGCACCCAATTGGTTGGGACTCGTTTGGTTTGCCAGCCGAGAACGCCGCAATTAAGCGCGGACTTGACCCTAAGGGGTGGACCTACGACAACATTGCCCAGCAGCGAGCATCGATGCGTCGCTACGCGTGTTCCTTTGACTGGGATCGTGTACTAATTACTTCTGATCCTATTTATTACCGTTGGAACCAGTGGCTTTTCCTAGAGTTCTACAACAAGGGTTTGGCATATCGCAAGAACTCAAATGTTAACTGGTGTCCAAGCTGTCAAACAGTTTTGGCAAACGAGCAGGTTGTGCAGGGTCTATGCGAGCGTTGCGACAGCCTTGTCACTAAGAAGGCACTTACCCAGTGGTACTTCAAGGTCACCGATTACGCTGACCGCCTGCTTGACGATCTAGATACACTCGAAGGCAACTGGCCGGCAAAAGTTTTGTCGATGCAGCGCAACTGGATTGGCCGCTCCTATGGCGCCGACGTCAAATTTGAAATTGAAGGCCGCGATGAGCCGGTGACGGTTTTCACTACCCGCCCTGACACACTTTTTGGCGCAACCTTTATGGTTGTAGCTGCAGACAGCGCGCTTGCCGCAGAACTTGCTTCAAACACCGATGCCGCTACTCAGCAAAAGTTTGCCGAGTACTTGGACATGGTTAAGCAATCAAATGACATTGAGCGTTTGGCCACTGATCGACCAAAGACCGGCATCAATCTTGGTCGTTTTGCAATCAATCCAGTAAACGGTGTTCGCATTCCAATTTTGGTTTCAGACTATGTGCTTGCCGATTACGGTCACGGTGCAATCATGGCGGTACCGGCTCACGACCAGCGCGACCTTGATTTTGCGAAGGCACTAAATCTTCCTGTTCAGGTTGTCGTTGATACTGGCGAAGATGACCCAAACATTTCTGGCACTGCAACCACCGGTGATGGCACCATGGTTAACTCTGGAGCGCTAGACGGACTAACCAAGAGCGCGGCCATCGAGAAAATAATTACCATTCTTGAAAAAGATGGCAAGGGTAAGAAGACTAAGAATTTCCGTTTGCGCGACTGGTTGATTTCGCGTCAGCGCTACTGGGGAACACCAATTCCGATTATTCACTGCGATAACTGTGGTGAGGTTCCGGTTCCTCAGGATCAACTACCAGTTGAGCTTCCATCGGCAGAGGGCCTTGATCTAAAGCCAAAGGGAACATCTCCACTCGGCGGCGCAACCGATTGGGTTAATGTTTCTTGCCCTAAGTGTTCCGCTCCTGCGCTTCGCGATACAGACACCATGGACACTTTTGTGGATTCATCCTGGTACTTCTTGAGATTCCTTTCGCCAAATTCAACCACCGAAGCTTTCCCTAAGCAGGCGGCAAAAGACTGGGCTCCAGTTGATCAATACGTTGGCGGAGTAACTCACGCAATTTTGCACTTGCTGTACGCACGTTTCTTTACCAAGGTTCTGCACGATCTTGGACACGTTGATTTCCAAGAGCCATTTACCCGATTGCTAAATCAAGGCATGGTTCTAATGGGTGGCAGCGCCATGTCAAAGTCGCGCGGCAATCTCGTTGCCCTGAGTGAGCAACTAGATCAGCACGGTGTTGACGCAGTTCGTCTTACTATGTCTTTTGCCGGACCGCCAGAAGAAGACATCGACTGGGCTGACGTTTCACCTGCTGGTTCAGCAAAATTCTTGGCTAGAGCCTGGCGAACTGCAAATGATGTCGCAAGTGATATCGGTGTTGATTTTAATTCTGGAAATAAAGAACTTCGTAAAGCTACTCACACATTCCTGCGTGATTTTGGGCCATTAATTGAAGGCTTCAAGTTCAACGTTGGTGTGGCCAAAATTATGGAATTGGTCAACGCGCTTCGAAAGGCAATTGACGGCGAGGCTGGTGCAAATGACCCAGCCGTTCGTGAGGCCGCAGAAACTGTAGCTAAAGCCCTCTCACTGTTTGCTCCATACACCGCAGAAGACATGTGGCAGAAGCTTGGGCACACACCGGGAGTCGCACTGGCTCAGTTGGCAGATGCAGACCTTTCGCTTTTGGTCGAAAGCAGTGTGACAGCAATCGTTCAGGTTGACGGAAAATTGCGCGATAAATTTGACGTTCCTGTGGATATCTCTGAAACAGACTTGCGTGAGTTGGCCCTAAATTCCGATGCGGTCAAGCGAGCCATCGGCGACAAGAGCGTTGCCAATGTAATCGTCAGGGCTCCAAAGCTAGTAAACATCGCAACTAAGTAATGGGCCACTAAATAAGGGGCCTCTGAATAAGTATCAGTTCTCCACAGTTTCTAAAGTTGCGCTCTGCCAATTGACGGGGCGCATTACTTTTGGCCAATGGATTGGTTGAGGCTCAAGCTAACTGAAGCTATCGGGACAAAGCAGCCACTAAATAAAAAAGTAGTTCTTGCCTTTGCGGCAATCGTTGCTCTAATTGCCTTTCTAATCAATGGCGCGGTTTCAAATGCTGGACAAAAAGTAGCTTTGGCTGAGCCGTCCGTGGAATTGCAGAGTGACCAGGTTGCTGTTTTGCCGGCAACCATATTCGTGCACGTAGTTGGTGAGGTCCTTGATCCTGGTATTTATCAACTTGAATCCGGTTCAAGGGTCGTAGATGCTATTTTCGCAGCCGGCGGAATCACAAAGACCGCAGATCAAACCAGCGTGAATTTGGCGAGGGAGATATCTGACGGTGAGCAAATAATTGTTTTTAAATTGGGCGCAGACGGAGAGTCTCTGGCCAGCGGCTTTAGTGGGGGTTCGCTGGGCGAATCCAGTGGCGGATTAATAAGTTTGAATCGTGCCAGTTCTCTTGAACTTGAAGCATTGCCTGGAGTAGGCCCGGCACTTGCCGGTCGAATAGTCGATTGGCGCTCAGCCAATGGAGGCTTCAAAAAGAAAGAAGATCTACTCAACATAAGTGGCATCGGGGACAAGCTCTTTGCCGGTATTAAAGACCAAGTGACCCTATGAGCGCTTGGGTTGCTGCTGTAATTCTTTGGTTATCAATCGTGTTGATTATTTTTGTGCTGAGTATCTCTTGAAAAGAATTTGGTTAGTGGTAACCGCCTCTCTTATCTTGGGTTTTAGTTCGTTTGCAATCCAGTTCAACGCAGCTCGACCGCTGATACTAGACGCTCCCATTTCGGAGTTTGCCGACGTTCCGGTGAAATTTAAGACCTTAGAAACTCCAAAGACCTTTCAGAAGACCCAAGGCGCATCCGTTGCAATTCAATTAATTGAAGCTGATGTTGGCCAGGTGAACCAGTATCAAACGTTGGCCGCTCGGGGATTGCTCAGGGGATCAGCAGAGCTAAAAGGTATTGAAGCTAAAGCAACCTATTCCTGCCAAATGGAACTTAGGGCCGCGCCAAAGTCTGAGCGAGCAGGCTTTCTGGGTGTTTGTAAGGGAAACTTGAGGAAATTGGCTGATCCTCCGCCGACGAATCTGATTGTGCAAAACATGCGTAATGCGTTTATGCAAAATTTGCATGGGGTGTCTAGTGATGCTGCCGGATTAGTTGCCGGATTGGCCATTGGAGATGTCTCGCAAATCAGCAGCAATCTTGAGCAAAACATGAAAGCTGTCTCACTAACTCACTTGACCGCAGTTTCCGGCGCAAATTGCGCGATTGTTCTAGCCATGTTCTATTTTCTGGTTAGAAGCATGGGCGGCGGTGTCGCCGCGCGACTCATTGTTGGGCTGGGCGCGCTTATCGGATACGTCTTGCTGGTTGGTGCACAACCAAGTGTGCTTAGAGCAGCGGTGATGGCCGGCACCGTTCTTATCGGAATTTCACTTGGCAGAAGAGCAGGTGCAATTAATGCCCTTGGTCTGTCGATAATTGTTTTGCTAATCGCCGATCCATGGCTTGCAGTTGATTTTGGTTTTGCTCTATCTGTTGCCGCAACACTAGGACTATTGCTATTTACCCAGCCAATAAAAGTATCGTTATCTAAATATCTTCCTAAATGGCTAGCCATAGCCTTAGCAGTTACGGTCGCGGCCCAATTGATGTGCTTGCCTATCCTTCTGCAACTTCAATCGGGGTTGGCAACCTATTCCATACCTGCGAACCTTTTTGCAGAGTCGTTGGTACCACCAATTACAGTCCTGGGCATCATGGCGTGTTTGTTGGCTTGGGTTTTACCTTGGGCCGCGGTCCCGCTGAGCTATTTGGCATCAATCTTTAGTTGGGTTATTTGTCAGATTGCTAATGGGTTTGCAGATTTGCCAAATACAACTTTGAGCTGGCCAACGGGAATCGTTGGCGCGGTAATTTCCAGTTGCCTGATAATTGCAACACTTCTTTGGCTCAAAGCGGAACCCACCAAATTACGCAATTTTGGCCTCGCGGCAGTTTCGCTAATTGCCGCCTCTAGTCTTGGCTCAATTGGTTTCTCTGTTCTGAAGTCAGCAAATTGGCCGTTACAAGATTGGTCTGTGGTTGCCTGTGATGTGGGTCAAGGCGATGGCCTGGTAATTAGGTCTGCCGGAAAGATTGCTGTAGTTGATGTTGGCCGCGACGACAAACCCATCGATGAATGTCTCGGCAAACTAAATGTCAAAACAATCGATCTACTGGTACTGACCCATTTTGATATGGATCACATCGGAGGATTGCGCGGAGCCATTGAGGGGCGCAGTGTGAAACTAGCTTTGGTAAGTCCATTCAAGGATGAACGATGGGGTGCTACTGGAACCAATCAGTATCTTGCTGCCGCAAAAATTCCCATAGTCTCAGCTGAGAGAAATATGACCGGTAATTTAGGTGAAATAAGTTGGCTGATCTTGTCGCCTTTCAGAGCGGCCGCAGGCGCAGAAGATTCAAACGATGCCAGCATCGCAATGCTTTGGCGAGATAAAAGCTTTAACGCTGTCACCATGGCAGATACCGGAGAGCGAGCCCAAATGCGAATGGCTGCCGAGCCAGCATGGATTTCTGAAGTCGCTGCATCGAGCAAGCCATTGATACTAAAAGTTTCACATCACGGGTCTGCTGATCAGTACGGCGAACTCATCGAAGCATTGAATCCTGAAGTCAGCATAATCTCCGCAGGAAAAGATAACAGTTACGGCCATCCAACTCTCAGAACTCTCAAAGCCCTTGAAGCATCGGGCTCATCGGTGCTTCGGACAGACCAATTAGGCTCCATAGCCCTTGCTGGCGTTGAAGGACAAATAGTCATGGCAAACTCGCCGCGGGGCTAGGCTGGTCAGGTGAGTAAGGCAAAACAGGGTGATTGGCGTAAGGCTACTCCTGCACCCGTAGTCTTCATATCTGGCCCAGAGGAATACCTCGCCGGCCGCGCAATCAGGTCAATTCGTGAGCAACTCAAGAAAATTGACTCTGCATTAGAAATCCATGAACTTGATGCCAGCGAATATTCAGCTGGAACTCTACTCAACCTGACCAGCCCTTCGCTATTTGCGGAACCAAGGCTTGTGATCATTCGTGGACTCGAAAAATGTACCGATGACCTAATCACCGATGGACTTTCTTATCTAGAGAATCCCACTGAGGACACCACTTTAATACTGCGACACAATGGTTCTAGTGTTCGTGGTAAAAAACTTGTAGAGGCAATCAGGGACACTGAATTGGCAACAGAAATTTCCTGTTCTGAAATAAAGAAGGATTCCGATCGCCAGGCTTTTGTTCAAGGTGAATTTGCACATGCGGAGCGCAAGATAGCCCCTGCGGCAGTTCGTGCACTGCTTGATGCCTTTGCCGACGACACTGCAGAATTGGCAGCAGCATGCAGTCAACTGCTTTTGGACAGCGCAGAAGCTATCACTGAAGAAATTGTTGATCGCTACTTTGGTGGGCGAGTAGAAACAAACGCATTCAAGGTTGCCGATGCAGCATTAGCCGGCCGTTCTGGCGAGGCCATGGCTTTACTTCGTCACGCACTTGCCACGGGCGCTGACCCGGTTCCTCTGGTTGCTGCAATTTCAATGAAGATACGTCAAATGGCAAAAATCTACGGCAATCGTTCCGCATCACCGCAAGCACTTGGAATGGCGCCTTGGCAGTTGGATCGTGCCAGAAAAGATCTAGCAGGTTGGAGCGATGACGGACTTGCTGCGGCAATTCAAGCAATGGCGGATGCAGATGCAGCTGCTAAAGGTGCCGAGCGTGACCCTATTTACTCGTTGGAGAAACTGGTAAATCTAATTTCTAAAAAAGGAATTCCAAATCACTAGGTCGAGGCTGGGGTTAACCGGTATTTTGGCAATATTTTTTATTGCTTTAGTGCTTCGTCCTCCGGTCGCCTCTATAGGTCCGTTGCTCGAAGAGATTCAAGTTTCTCTCGGTGTCGGCCCAACCCTAATTGGTTTCCTGGCTGCTGCACCCGTTCTCTGTTTTGGAATTGGTGCATTTGCGAGCCCATGGCTGGTGAATCGCTTGGGAGTGAATCTTGCCATGCTGGCTGTCTTGATTATGTTGGCAGCTTCCTCGGCACTTCGAATGGTGTTTGATTACCCAGGGTTACTTATAGGTACCATCGGCGCCGGTCTTTCTATTGCTATTGCAAATGTTCTTTTGCCAACAGTGGTGCGATTGAGTTTCCCAAATCGCGTTGCCTTGGTAACTGGTGCCTACACAACTATCCTCGCAATTTCAGCTTCACTAGCTGCATCAATTGCCGTGCCTTCAAGCAATCTCTTGGGTGGCTGGAACCCGGCAATGGCGATTTGGATTGCTCCAACAATTTTGGCAATCCTGCTCTGGTTTCCGCAGACTCGTTCACAAGTGGCTCACGTTGCCCAACCCGCTCAAGCTGCAGCAGAGGAAAAACGAGCGGTATTGAGATCGCCAATTGCATGGGCAATCGTAGGGTTTTTTGGAATTCAATCATTGGGTTTTTATGCGCTCCTTGGCTGGATGCCCTCAGCGCTTACGTCAATCGGGGTAACTCCGACCGATGCAGGAAACTATTTGGGCTTCGCAAGTGGAGTTGGCATCCCAACTGGTTTGATAATTTCATCGATGCTGGGAAGGTTTAAGTCTCTAGCCTGGTGGTCTGCCGGTACCAGCTTGATGACACTCTCAGGAAACGTTCTGCTCACCTATGTGGTCGCGAGTGAAGATACTTCTTGGTTGATATTGTCTTGCGTTCTGATTGGGCTGGGCATGTCAGCAACTTTTCCAATCTCGCTATCGCTGATTAGTACCAGAGCATCCACCAGCGCCCAGACAACCCAACTGTCGGCAATGTCGCAGGGTTGGGGTTATTTAGTCGCAGCAGCGGGAACATTCCTAGTTGGCTTCATTGCCAATCTTTTTGGTGGTTGGGTAGTGAGTTTCGTGCTTCTTTGTGTACTGACCACGATTCAAATTGGTATCGGTTTTTATGCCGGCCGGCCAGGGCTTATCGCAGCCAAATAAAGAATCCCCAACCAAAAGGTAGGGGATTCTTTTTTGCTCTTGATTTACAGAGCTGAAACTTTCTTTGCAAGAGCAGACTTACGGTTAGCAGCCTGGTTCTTGTGGATTACTCCCTTTGATACAGCCTTGTCTAGCTTCTTAGCAGCCAGTGCAAGTGCGGTAGCTGCTGCAGCCTTGTCTCCGGCAGCTGCTGCTTCGCGAGTTGCGCGAATAGCGGTCTTTAGCTCGCTCTTTACAGCCTTGTTGCGCTCAGTTGCCTTTAGGTTGGTACCAATGCGCTTGATCTGTGACTTGATGTTTGCCATGTTTCACTTTCTTGGGTTGTCACCCGCAGGGGGCAACTAAAAGAGTTTTTATTGGGATTTGGATGGAGACACTCATCCGTATCGAGTTCCAATGCTACCAGCCGGATGCTGAATTAGGCAACCAAAGGGGTCGCCAAGGCCCTAGTAATGCGGGGTCTGTGCGAGAATAGGGGAACCGTCTTTACGGTCCTTTTCAACTATCCAGAGGTAAATCTTGTCGCCACGTGCCACCCGCCGCCTAGAACCGGCGAAGACTGATCCGGCACAGATTCGCAATTTTTGTATCATTGCCCACATCGACCACGGCAAATCAACGCTTGCAGACCGCATGCTGCAACTCACCGGGGTTGTCGATGACCGCTCAATGAGAGCTCAGTATCTAGACCGCATGGATATTGAACGCGAACGCGGAATCACCATCAAGTCTCAAGCCGTGCGAATGCCTTGGGAATCTGAAGGGCAGGTTTACGCGCTCAACATGATTGACACCCCTGGGCACGTTGACTTCACCTATGAGGTGTCGCGATCCCTTGCAGCTTGTGAGGGTGCCGTTCTGCTGGTTGACGCGGCGCAGGGAATTGAAGCCCAAACTTTGGCCAACCTTTACTTAGCCATGGAAAATGACCTGCAAATCATTCCAGTGCTCAACAAAATTGACCTCCCTGCAGCCCAGCCAGAAAAATATGCCGAAGAGTTGGCAAATTTGATTGGCGGGAACCCGGAAGATTGTCTTCGCGTTTCCGGAAAAACCGGAATTGGTGTTGATGAGTTGCTAGACAAGATCGTGGCAACTGTTCCGGCACCGGTTGGCGATCCAAACGCACCAGCGCGCGCCATGATTTTTGACTCTGTTTACGACAGCTATCGAGGTGTAATCACTTACGTTCGAATGATTGATGGAAATCTAAGTCCACGCGAAAAAATTCAAATGATGTCAACTCGTGCCGTGCACGAACTTCTTGAGATAGGCGTGTCTTCTCCTGAGCCAGAGCCCACTAAGGGACTTGGTGTTGGCGAAGTGGGATATCTGATCACCGGTGTAAAAGATGTTCGCCAGTCCAAAGTTGGTGACACAATAACAAACCAGGCTAAGCCTGCCGCGACTGCACTTAAGGGTTATAAAGAACCATTGCCAATGGTTTACTCAGGTATCTATCCGATTGATGGAAGTGACTACCCGGTTCTTCGTGAAGCTTTGGACAAACTTAAACTCTCAGATGCGGCGTTGGTCTATGAACCTGAAACTTCTGTTGCTCTTGGTTTTGGATTCCGCTGCGGGTTCCTTGGTCTACTGCACTTGGAAATCATCACTGAGCGACTCGAACGTGAATTTGGCCTAGACCTCATTGCAACGGCGCCATCGGTGGTTTACGAAGTGACTATGGATGACGGAAAAGAAATAACCGTAACCAATCCAAGCGAATTCCCTGGTGGAAAAATCAAACAGGTGCTGGAGCCTATGGTTAAGGCAACTATTTTGTTGCCAAAGGATTACACCGGTACAGTCATGGAACTTTGCCAGCAGCGCCGAGGAAACATGATTGACATGCAGTACCTCGGTGAAGATCGTGTTCAGTTGCGCTACACGCTTCCGCTAGCAGAAATTGTTTTTGACTTCTTCGACCAATTGAAGAGTAAGACTGCGGGTTATGCTTCGCTTGATTATGAAGAGACCGGGCTTGAAAAGGGAGATCTTGTAAAAGTTGATCTCTTGCTGCAGGGTGAACAAGTTGACGCGTTTAGTGCAATCGTCCATAAGGACAAGGCATACGCATATGGCGTGATGATCACCGGAAAACTTCGGGAACTTATTCCGCGCCAGCAGTTTGAGGTCCCTATACAGGCAGCCATTGGAGCTCGCATTATTGCGCGCGAATCCATCAGAGCCATGCGTAAAGATGTTTTGGCAAAATGTTATGGCGGTGACATTTCTCGAAAGCGCAAACTTCTTGAGAAGCAAAAAGAGGGTAAGAAGCGCATGAAGATGGTTGGGCGTGTAGAAGTGCCGCAAGAGGCTTTCATTGCCGCGCTTTCATCAGATGGCGAGAAAAAGGGCGAAAAGAAGGCTAAGTAGTGGCCGGCCCTCTTCCTCTAGGCGATCCAGCGCCCAAAGACGGTGCCATACCTGCACAAGCCCTTGTTGGTGCTAGCGAGAGAACATTTCACGCATATGTTCACATTCCATTTTGTAGCGTTCGTTGCGGTTACTGTGATTTCAATACCTATACCGCTAGCGAACTCGAAGGCGCGAGGCAATCAGACTATGCAAAAGTTTTAATTTCTGAAATTGAATTCAGCGCAAATGTAATTTCCCGTTCTGGGCTTCCAAAGCGCAAGCTAAGCACGGTGTTTTTTGGAGGCGGTACTCCAACTCTCTTACCGGCTACTGATCTCGTATTAATCCTCAATGCTTTAAAGAGCAATTTTGAATTCATCTCAGATGCAGAAATAACGACTGAGGCAAACCCAGACACGGTAGATGCTGAATATTTTCGAGAACTTAAGACTGCAGGCTTCAATCGGGTATCAATTGGTATGCAATCAGCAGTACCTGAAGTCTTGGCTACTTTAGAACGCTCTCACAACCCAGAAAATGTTGCGCTTGCAATTGCAGCTGCTAAAGGGGCTGGATTCAAAACTTCTCTTGATTTGATTTACGGCGCTCCGGGCGAAACTCTTGAGCAGTGGCAGACCAGTGTCAAGGCGGCGCTTTCACTTGAGCCGGATCACATTTCTGCCTACGCATTAATAGTTGAAGACGGTACCAAACTGGCTAGGCAAATAAAGTCTGGTGAACTCGATGAGCCCGATGAAGATTTGCAGGCTGATAAATACGAGCTTGCCGAGAAATTATTGGCTGAAGCGGGCTTTGGTTGGTACGAGGTCAGCAATTGGTCCAAGGGGACTAGCAATGCATCAGCGCACAATGTTTCCTATTGGAATTCTCAAGATTGGTGGGGTTATGGCCCAGGAGCACACAGTCACTTTGGTGGAATTCGCTGGTGGAACGTAAAACACCCATCGGCCTATGCGGGCAGGCTTGAAGCTACTGAATCGCCTGCAGCGGGAAGAGAAACTCTCAGTGAAAGAGTTCGGCTAGAAGAGCGCGTGCTTTTGGAAATTAGGGTTAGCAATGGGATCGCAATTTCTCTTCTCAAAGAAGCAAGCAGTAACGCTCAAAAACTAGTTGCAGAATTTATCGCTGATGGCTTGATTGATCCGCAGGCAGCCATCGGTGGCCAATTAAGACTCACCTTAAAGGGTAGGTTGCTGGCCGACTCGTTAGTTCGCCAACTTCTGGCTGATTAGTGATTTAGTTTTTGATAAATCGAATGCTCACTGGATAGCGGTAAAACTCTCCGAGGCTTGCCTTGTAAGCCGCAATTATTCTAAAAACTGTCCAGATGATTGGCGGTACCCAGAAAAATAGCCAGCCAACAATGCTGATTGCCAGCACTGCATAAAGTAGGAGCATTGTGATTCCAAAATTTAGCGACTCTGTTACGTGGTGGCGAATGAACGGCCCACGATCCTTTAGAAACAGGTAGCCAAGCAGTGGTGCAAAGAATTCAAGGACTATGCCAAGGGCGTGCACTGCGATGGCCCAGAGTCTTTCAAGCTCTGGACTGAGTGGCTCTTGCGGTCTTGAATATGGGTTTGTTTCTGACATGTGGCTCCTTTAGTTGCGCCTTAAGCCTACCTAGAGGTATTCGGCCAGAGTAATATTGGCACTCAGAGAGTCCGAGTGCTAAATAATCCAGGAGGCGGTGACGAATGATTCCAGATAGAAGTCTTGAGGTCCTTCGCGCTATTGTCCAGGATTACATTGCCAGCAAAGAGCCGGTGGGTTCCAAATCATTAGTCGAAAGACATGCATTTGGAGTTTCTGCTGCAACAATCAGAAACGACATGGCCCTGCTAGAAGAAGAGCAGCTTATTCATGCGCCTCACACTTCTGCTGGTCGAGTACCAACCGATAAGGGCTACCGCCTTTTTGTAGATCGATTGAGCGAGGTTAAGCCTCTTAATACGGCCGAACGTCAGGCTATTGAAAATTTTATGGTGGGCAGCGCAGATCTAGATGAAACTCTTGGACGCACCGTCAGACTGCTTTCTCAGCTAACCAATCAGGTAGCCATGGTTCAGTACCCAACCCTTGGTAAGGCATCCGTTCGTCACATTGAATTGATTCCAGCCGCCGACACACGAGTGCTTATGGTCCTGATCACAAATAGTGGCCGCATTCAACAGCATGTAGTTGAACTTGGTGTCAACCTAGACGAAAACTTCATTGCCGAATTGCGTCAAAAACTAAACGCACTAATTGCAGGTGCAGCTTTGACTGACGTTAAAGCAAAGGTAAAGAACATTGCAAGCGGCATGACTCCTGAATATACAAAAATTACCTCGGTGATTGTGAAGAATCTTTTGGAGCAGGTTGATGCCAACCGACAGGAAAAGATCATTCTTTCGGGAACATCAAATCTCGCAAAGCGCGAGGAAGATTTTCCTGGCAGCATTTCGCCGGTCCTTGAGGCAATCGAGGAGCAGGTCGTGCTACTAAAGCTCATCGGTGAAATGCAAGCAGAACAGCATGGGGTTAGCTTAAGAATTGGTCGTGAAAATTCTTTTGAAGGGCTCGCCAATGCATCAATTGTGGTGAGTGGCTATGAGAACCAAGGAAGCGAGATTGCAAAGCTTGGAGTTATCGGTCCAACTCGAATGGATTATTCAACAAATATTTCTGCAGTTCTAGCTGTGGCACGCTACCTGACGAAAACTCTAGGAAACTAATGCAAATGGACAAGAGGATTTTTTGAGCGATCACTACGCGGTTTTGGGAGTTGCAAAGGATGCAACTGAGGAGCAAATAAAGAAGGCTTATCGCAAGCTTGCTCGCGAGTTGCACCCGGATGTTAATCCGGCGGCTGAGGCTCAAGAAAAATTTAAAGCAGTCACGCACGCCTATGAGGTGCTAAGTGATGCAAACTCACGACGTCAATATGACATGGGAGGGCAAGACCCATTTGGTGGGGCTGGTTTTGGCGGGTTTGGTGACATATTTGACACGTTCTTTGGCGGCGGACAAGCACGTGGCCCACGATCACGCGCTGAACGAGGCCAAGATGCCTTGATTCGTATTGACTTGACGCTTCGCGAAGTGGTTTTTGGAGTGACCAAGTCTGTTGAAGTAGACACAGCAATCCTTTGTGAAACCTGCAATGGTGATTGCTGCCGGCCGGGAACATCAATGGCCACGTGTGATATCTGCAGGGGCTCAGGTCAGATTCAGCGACAAGTACGTTCTCTTCTTGGCAACGTGATGACTTCTTCTCCCTGCGGAACCTGCCGAGGTTTCGGCCAAGTGATTCCTGAGCCGTGCCTTGATTGCCGAGGGCAGGGACGTGTTCGTGCGCGAAGAAACATAGATTTGAACATCCCTGCAGGAGTAGAAGACGGCCTTCGCTTGCAACTTTCAGGCCAAGGTGAAGTAGGTTTCGCTGGTGGTCCAAATGGAGACCTTTACGTAGATATGTCAGTTAGGGAAGACGACGTCTTTGGCAGGCAATCTGATGACCTAACCTGCGTGTTAGAGGTTCCGCTACACGACGCCGTTCTTGGATCACTGACGAAAATAGAAACCTTTGATGGAGAGCTCGAGATTCAGATTGAACCTGGGGTCCAAACCGGCGAAATTATTTCAATTAAGGGCAAGGGTGTTCAGCACCTGCGTTCAAGTGGTCGCGGCGATCTCAAGATAAAAATCCAGGTGGTAACTCCTACGAAACTGGATTCAAAGCAAAAAGAATTATTCAGATCCCTCGCCGGATTCCGAAAAGATGAATCCATCAAACTTG
Organism: Micrococcales bacterium; assembly: GCA_041303755.1. GTDB lineage: Bacteria > Actinomycetota > Actinomycetes > Actinomycetales > Microbacteriaceae > Rhodoluna. The sequence goes on from JBFYON010000064.1 coordinate 15,362, forward strand.
TTCGACAAACCCATGGCCGGTTCTCGGGCAAGAAGAAATCCTAATTATGGTGGAGCCACTATTTGTTTATGATTTTGCGAAGCACCCAGCTGTAGGCGAGATTATCGAGCTCACTGGCCCGGAGGCAAAGCATGCAGTCCAGGTGCGTCGAATGCGCGTTGATGAAGCAATTCAGCTGACAGACAAAAAAGGGTTAAGGGTTCGCGGGGTAGTGACTGCAACTCAAAAGAGCTCACTCAGCGTATTAGTTAGAGAGATTGAACTCGAAGAACCCGCAATGCTACAACTGACCCTTGTTCAGGCACTTGCCAAAGGCGATAGAGATGAACTAGCAGTTCAGGCTGCCACCGAACTAGGGGTTATGTCGGTAATACCTTGGGAATCAGAACGTTCTGTTAGCCGCTGGATTGGTATAAAAGAGGATAAAGGTGTTGAGCGATGGCAAGCCATTGCCGCCGAGGCCGCCAAGCAATCGTTGCGAGTTTGGCACCCAACTGTGCTGGCACCAATAAAAGGTGTTGCCGTAGCCGAGCTATCTAAATCATTCGACTTAGTTTTGGCTCTAGATCCAACATCTTCAGTTGGCTTGGCAGCTATTGAATTGCCAAAGTTAGGCAAAATTGCGCTAGTGGTAGGGCCTGAAGGTGGGATCAGTGAGGAAGAACTCAGTGCCTTGACTTTAGCTGGCGCGAAGTTAGTTAATCTTGGCGCGCCCATCCTAAGAACCTCAACAGCGGGCATCGCCGGAATTTCGGCCATCAATAGCCTCACTGGACAATGGGGCTCTAAGTAGCACCATGCCCCTCAGTAGCCGGATTCCTCTAAGTAGACTGTTAAGCGGAGGAAATGTTGAATAACCCAGACTGCATCTTTTGCAGAATTGTCACTCGAGACATTCAAGCGAATTTGGTCGAAGAGACCGCGTACTCTTTAGCTTTTTGGGACATCTCTCCTCGTCAGCCAATTCACATTCTGGTTATTCCAAAGAATCACTACGCGAATATTGCCGAGTTGACAGTGAGTGCCCCGGATGAATTAGTAGATCTAGTGGCATTGGGTTCAAAAATTGCATTGGATAAATCCACCGGATCGTTCAGATTAAGTTTTAACACTGGTGCTGAAGCGGGGCAAACTGTATTTCACGCCCACGGCCACATAACCAGCCGAACACCTAAGGAACAGCTTGCCTAGTTCCGCTTCAGGTAAAACTAAAACTGAGAAACTTCAAGTCCTTGGCGTACCGATGGTTGCCCTATTTGGCACTGAGGATAAGTTGTTAAAAACCCTAGAGCAGACATATCCCAATGTTGAGGTGCATGCCAGGGGAAACGAAGTCGTCTTGACTGGGCTAATCAACGAAGTTTCAGAGGCCAAAGATTTAATTGAGGAATTGATTGCGCTCATTGCCAATGGCCAAGAGCTATCGCCACAAGATTTAACTCGGTCGGCAAAAATACTCGAAAATGAAAATCGACCAACCGACGTGTTGAGCCAAAGCATTTTGAGCTCAAGAGGAAAAAGCATCAGACCTAAGACGCTAGGTCAAAAAAAGTATGTTGATGCAATTGATCAAGCAACGATCGTTTTTGGCATTGGTCCAGCCGGAACCGGTAAAACCTATCTTGCTATGGCAAAAGCCGTTCAGGCCCTACAGCGCAAAGAGGTCAGTCGAATCATTTTGACCAGACCTGCCGTTGAAGCTGGAGAGCGGCTTGGCTTCCTTCCGGGCACACTCAACGACAAGATCGACCCATATTTGAGGCCTCTCTTTGATGCCCTTCACGAAATGCTCGACCCAGAGAGTATTCCAAAATTAATGGCTGCCGGAACAATTGAAGTCGCTCCTCTTGCATATATGCGTGGCCGCACGTTGAACGACTCTTTCATCATTCTTGATGAGGCTCAGAACACAACTCCTGAACAAATGAAGATGTTCCTAACTAGGTTAGGTTTCAACTCAAAAATGATAGTCACCGGAGACATTACTCAGATTGACTTACCCAACGGAACGTCAGGACTTCGGACCGCAGTGGAAATTCTGGGGAAAGTTGACGACATGCACTTTGCCACACTCACATCAGAAGATGTGGTCCGTCATTCGTTGGTAGCAAAAATTGTGGATGCATACACAAAGCATGAAGACAAGAAAAGATCAAAGAAGTGACCATCGAAATCTCAAACGAATCTGAAATTTCAGTTGATGAAGCTAGAGTTTTGCAATTGGCTTCGTTCGCGTTAAACGAACTTAAAATTCACCCAAAAGCAGAATTGGCTATCCAGTTTGTTAATGAAGCTGCTATGGAAGTTCTGCACATTCAATGGATGGACGAGCCTGGCCCTACCGATGTACTTAGTTTTCCAATGGATGAACTTCGCCCAGGGTCTGAATCGGAAATCACCCCACCAGGATTACTGGGCGATATTGTTGTGTGCCCTCAGGTTGCAATCAAGCAAGCAGAGACCGCAGGGCATGAAACAATAAATGAGATTCTGTTACTGACCACTCATGGTATTTTGCATCTGCTTGGATTTGATCACGCGGAGCCAGATGAAGAGCGAGAAATGTTTGGGTTACAGAAATCCATTCTGGATGCTTTCTATGAACGAGAGTCGAGTCACTAGTTGATTGCAATTGCCATTTGGGTCGCGGCCACGCTCGCGATTGTCACGACATTAACTGCAATTATCAAGGCGGCACTTGAGGTTGATGAATCTGCCAAGGCTGAGTCCCTAAGTTTTGTGAGGCTTGGCTTGACCGGAGTCTTTGGAATTGTCGCTGGGCAAATCTGGACTCCATTGAACTTGAGTTGGTATTGGTCAGCAATTCTGTCCACAGTCCTGATGATCGTGCTTGTTTTTGGGTCGCAGTTTGCGGCAAAGAGACTGGGCCATGCGAAATTTGGCCAAAAACTACTCAGTGTTTTTTCTAAGACTGTGGATTCCATTCACCTTCTATTTACACCAATTTCACTGCCAAAGACCGATGAGCCTGAGGAGTTCGAGCAGGAACTTTTGGATTCGGTAGAAGAATTTGGCGAAACCATCGTTCGCGAAATTATGGTCCCAAGAATCGATATGGCCACAGTTCCAGCTGATGCTCCACTGAGTAAATCAATGAGCGTATTTCTAAGCCGCGGATACTCCCGGCTGCCAGTGGTTGGCAAAAACATCGACGACATCAGCGGGATCCTTTACCTAAAGGATGTTGCCAGAATTCTTCATGAAGCTCCAAAGAGAATGGAGAGCACCTTGGCCAGCGAAATCGCAAGGCCAGTGATTTTTATTCCTGAATCAAAGCCTGTTGACGATTTGCTTAGAGAGATGCAATTGAGTTCAACGCACATTGCCGTAATAGTTGACGAATATGGTGGCGTTGCTGGTTTGGCAACAATGGAAGACGTCATTGAAGAAATTGTTGGTGAAATCAGCGATGAATACGATAAAGAACTGCCTGACGTTGATGACCTTGGCGATGGCCGATTCAGAGTGAATGCAAGTTACTCGCTTGCTGAATTGGGCGAGCTTTTGGACCTTGAGTTAGAAGACGAAGACGTTGACAGCATCGGAGGTCTTTTCGCAAAAGAATTGGGCAGGTTGCCTGGCCGGGGCGACGAGGCATCCGTATCGGGATTGGTAATTAGCGCCGACAGAATCGAGGGTCGTCGTAAGAGGCTCATCACAGTTGTTTTGAAAAAGGATGAAAGTTTGGCTGACGCTCAGTCAGCATTTGAGAAACTAGACCAGGAAGACTAATGACAACTTTGGATTCCGAGCATAGATCAGGTTTTGCATCCTTCGTGGGGCGTCCAAATGTTGGAAAGTCAACGTTAACCAATGCTTTGGTTGGTCAAAAGATTGCCATCACAAGCGCGAAACCGCAGACCACCCGCAGGGCAATTCGTGGAATAGTGCATCGTGAATATGGTCAACTTATTTTGGTTGACACGCCTGGGTTGCACAGACCTCGCACGCTACTTGGCCAAAGATTGAATGACCTTGTTGAGCAGACGCTTGGCGATGTTGATGTTATTGGTTTCTGTATTCCAGCTAATGAAAAAATCGGCCCAGGTGACAATTTCATCAACGATCAATTGAGCGATTTTCGTAGGGCCAAGCTAGTAGCCATCGTCACGAAGTGTGAGTTGGTTTCCCCGGAGCAGCTGGCAGATCAATTGATGGCCGTTTCTGAGCTAAGGGATTGGCGAGCGATAGTTCCAGTATCCGCAGTTACCGAAGATCAACTTGAAGTCCTCACAAAGGTTCTTGTAGACCTGATGCCAGTCTCGCCCGCGCTGTACCCAGCAGACGCAGTCACTGACGAGTCGCTTGAAGCAAGAATCTGCGAACTGATTCGCGAGGCAACCTTGGAGGGTGTTCGTGATGAGCTTCCGCACTCAATCGCTGTAACTATCGATGAGATGTCTAAGCGAAAAGGTCAAAACCTTACCGATATCCACGCAAACATCTTTGTAGAACGCGATAGTCAAAAGGGAATCATTATTGGTCACCGTGGCTCTCGATTGATTGATGTAGGGAAGCGGGCCCGCCTTGAGATAGAGAAACTTATTGGACACAAGGTATTTTTAGGGCTTCGGGTTAAGGTGGCCTCAGAATGGCAGCGCGATCCAAAGCAGCTGGGCAAGTTGGGATTTTAGCCGCAACTTGGCTTTTGCCCTCATCGGGCGTAGTCTTAAAACGTGTTCTTCGGTCTTCTACTTAGTGGCCGCGGCGAGGCCTAATTAGGCCACCCTCGTCGCGGAGCCTTCTGCTGGCTGACCACCCACCACACGAAAGACACTTGAAATGAAAAACACCCAAACCCCATCGGGCATGCCAGTTCATAAATATGTTCCGTTTCATGAGCAAATCGTTGTCGACCTTCCCGACCGCACCTGGCCAAGTAAGCGCATAACTGAAGCACCACGTTGGTGTGCAGTAGACCTCCGTGACGGAAATCAGGCTCTAATTGATCCAATGAGCCCAGAGCGCAAGCTTAAGATGTTCAAGCTGCTGGTCAACATGGGCTACAAAGAGATAGAAGTTGGATTCCCATCTGCAAGCCAAACAGACTTTGATTTTGTCCGATTGCTTATTCAAGACGGTCACATTCCATCGGACGTAACTATCCAAGTTTTAACTCAGGCCCGAGATGCCCTAATTGAGCGCACATACGAATCAATTAAAGGTGCCAAGCAAGCAATCGTTCATTTCTATAACTCAACTTCAGTACTCCAGCGACGTGTTGTTTTTAATCAAGACAAACAAGGCATCATGGATATAGCCCTTTCGGGAGCACGGAAGTGTCGCGAAATGGAAAAGACAATTCCAGAGACCAAAGTCTTCTACGAGTATTCGCCAGAGTCTTATACCGGTACCGAACTCGAATATGCAGTTGAGGTTTGTAATGCAGTGATTGAAGTGCTGGAGCCAAGGCCGGATCACCAAATGGTTATCAACCTTCCTGCCACTGTTGAGATGGCAACTCCAAATGTTTACGCAGATTCCATCGAATGGATGCACCGCAATATTGCCAAACGCGACAGCATCTTGATTTCACTGCACCCTCATAATGACCGAGGGACAGCGGTTGCAGCAGCAGAATTGGGTTATCTCGCAGGCGCAGACCGAATTGAAGGTTGTCTGTTTGGAAACGGTGAGCGCACCGGAAACGTTGATTTGATCACTCTTGGTTTAAATCTATTCAGCCAGGGTATTGATCCACACATTGACTTTAGTGATCTTGATGAAATTAAGCGGACAGTTGAATACTGTAATCAGCTTCCGGTACCGGAGAGAAGCCCATACGGCGGAGATTTGGTTTACACCGCTTTCTCTGGGTCACACCAGGATGCCATCAAAAAAGGCTTCGAACTTATGCAGAAGGAAGCCACTGAAAAAGGTGTTTCTATAGACGACCTAGTCTGGGCAGTGCCTTATCTGCCAATTGACCCTAAAGATGTTGGTCGTTCATACGAGGCTGTCATCAGAGTTAATTCGCAGTCCGGCAAGGGTGGCGTTGCCTATCTTCTGAAAACCGATCACTCTCTTGATTTGCCAAGGAAGTTGCAAATTGAGTTCTCCAGAGTGGTTCAGAACAAGACTGACCAAGAAGGCGGCGAAGTTTCATCTGCCAAGCTGTGGGACATCTTCATTGATGAGTATTTGCCAGCACCAATTGAAAAATCAGAACTCAAATGGGGACGATTTGAACTTAAGAAAATGCGTACGGCAAGCGAGCTCGATGGCGCGGTAGATCTTGACATCGTGCTACGTGATGGCCAGGGTGAACTCGAGGCTCACGGCACGGGTAATGGCCCTGTCTCTGCTTTCTTAAATGTCCTTGATAAGCAAGGAGTGGCAGTCAGACTGCTGGATTATGTTGAGCACACAATGAGTGCTGGCGGCGATGCTCAGGCCGCGGCCTATGTGGAACTAGAGGTAAATGGAGTGACTCTTTGGGGAGTTGGAATTGATGGAGACATCTCGACCGCGTCCCTAAAGGCAGTTATCTCTGCTGTGAATCGCGCGATTCGCGACTAATTGTCTAAAAGTACGGCCCCGGTTCATTAGATTCCTATGAACGGGGCCGATACTTATTTGGTGCCCGTATATAAAGATGAAGCAGTAGTCTTGCGAACCCATAAATTGGGGGAAGCTGACCGCATTGTCACTTTACTTTCAAGGTACAACGGGCAGATTCGCGCTGTAGCCAAAGGTATCCGCAGGACAGGTTCAAAATTTGGTGCTCGACTTGAGCCGTTCATGGTTGTAGAAGCTCAGTTTTATGAAGGTCGTAATCTTGACGTTGTGAATCAAGTGGAAACCATTGGCTCATACGGTCGAGAAATAATCGAGGACTACCGCTCCTACACAGCGGCCACTGCAATGGTTGAGACTGCTGAAAAACTAACCGGCGATGATTCTTCGCCGCAGCAGTATCTGCTGTTAATTGGAGCTTTGAGGTCGTTAGCGAATAAGGAGCACGACGCATCACTTGTGTTGGACTCGTATCTCTTGAGGGCGTTATCAATTGCTGGTTGGGCACCAAATTTTGGTGACTGTTCTCGTTGTGGTGCCATTGGCCCACACCAGGCTTTTGTTATGCAACTTGGTGGTGTTGTCTGTAGGGAATGCAGGCCAGCTGGAGCAGCCGTCATTGATCCGCTTACCGGTGAGTTGCTTGGAGCTTTGCTCTCTGGTGACTGGCAAATTGCCGATGGTTCAACAGAAAATATTCGGGCGGCAGCATCGGGTATCGTTGCTGCGTATAGTCAGTGGCACATCGAGCGGGGGCTCAAATCACTTCAACACGTGGAGCGCGAATGACAAAGTTGCAGCCGGTAAAGAAGCCTGGCCTGAAAATTCCTAAATTTGCAAGTGGTTCTGTGCCTCAGCATGTAGCCATCGTCATGGATGGCAATGGACGTTGGGCCAATCAGAGAGGGCTAACCAGAATCGAAGGCCATAAAGCCGGTGAAGCGGCCCTGCTAGATGTGGTGGCTGGGGCTATAGAAGCCGGCGTTAAGTATTTGACCGTCTACGCTTTTTCAACTGAAAATTGGAAACGATCTCCCGAAGAAGTGAAATTTCTTATGGGCTTCAACAGGGAAGTTCTGCGCTCAAGAAGAGATCAGTTGAATGCTTGGGGAGTTCGAATTCGATGGGCAGGAAGAAGACCGCGGCTTTGGTTATCGGTTATTGATGAATTAAAAACTGCCGAAAAGCTGACCGCAAAAAATAAAACGCTCACACTCACCATGTGCGTAAATTATGGTTCAAGGATCGAGATAATCGACGCTGTCAATGCCATGGCTCAAGATGTTGCGAGTGGCAAGCTAAAGGCTGGTTCAATCACAGAGAAAACCATGCA